>JAYVYS010000418.1:0-2449 GCA_043784005.1 Isosphaeraceae bacterium | reverse complement strand
GAATCGAAATGATCTCATCGGCTGAGTCTTGAAAGACACACCATTAACCGGTGACAACGACGACTTGGAGAAAACATGGAGCGTCTTTTCCAAGGACGTATTCTCCAGGAAAAGCCAGAGGTTCCTTGGCGTTGTCGTGTTTCAATCCTTAAGTTTCGCGAGGAATGAGGCCTTCAAATTGTCAAAATCTCGATCGAGATCGACCAAGCGCGTCGGGTCCGACGTTCCTTCGGCAGGTCTCACTTCCTCATTCCAGACCGCCTCGGGAGCCCGATTCTGGGCGACAGCTTCGTCCTCCAGGTTATCGCGCTCGTGGAGGATGAGGCGCGTGAGATAGTTGCGGGCATCGTTGACGTGCGTCACAAAGCCCGACATCAATTCTTCGCCTTCGAGTTCGCCATCGGCGAAGCGTTGCAGCGCCTCCAGCTTCAAGCGGCTAAGCTCGGTCTGAAGCCGGATCAACTCCTTGAGGTCGAGTGTTGCGCCCAGCTCATATTGAAGTGCGTTGCGCTCAACTTCCGCGACCCTCAGAATGTACGCCTCGAAGCCGTCGTCACTGCGGCGTCGAACGCGCTGACGATACCATTGCCAGAGAAAGAACAAACCGCTGAGCAAGACTCCGATCAAGCTGATCCAACGATTCACCAGTTCCACGGCGTCTGCCAGGACCAGGGGTTTGCTTTCCTCGTGGTAGGCGAGCGTTCCCTCGTGCCAGTCAACTTCCGGAGGGAGGCCCGAGAGCGTGGGGTCGAGCACTGACCCGCCGGGGCCGATCGCGTAAGCGGCCTTGAGCAGACGGGCGATGGCCGTGGCGTCCGCTCCTTTACGCGCGACGAGCAAGAGGCGGGTCCCGAAAGTGGGGACAGGCTGGGGCGGAACCGGGGGTGCGAGGCTGTATGTGTAAGCGGGGATCTCGGTGTTGTAAACGTGGACCCGATCCACGGCGTAGAACGGAGTGGACGCGGCGGTTTGCTCGCGAGGACGAATCGGTGATGGGGCGTGAAGAGGATCGAGCGCGAAGGCTTCTCCGAATCGGAGTGGGATGATCTGATAACCTTGCCGCGTGATCAAATGCTTGGCCACGGGAGAGGGTAACGCCGAGACCATGAACACCGCGTCTGGAAGTTTGCCCCGATCCGATTCGGCTCGCAAATCCCCGTAGCTCAGAGTGGTTGCCAAATAGTCGCCAGGTGTACCGTCGTTGTCTGCTTTCAATCCCGCGAAAGAGAGGACCTCACGCGATAGCTCATACGTACCGCTGCCGACCGCGCTGAGGTTGACAGTCTTGCCCCGCAGAAACTCCAGCCCGAGCGTTTCGGGGGTCTTGGGTTCGATCTCGGATTTGACCAGCAGGTGAAGCGGCTCAATCTTGAGCGGGGCGACCTGGCGGACGTTGGGACGCTCGTGGTAATCGAGGCCTCCCTGAACCAAGGCAAGGTCGATGGCTCCCGAATCGATCAGTCCGAGGGCTTCTTCCGATCCAGAGGTGGGGAGAATCCGAAGCCGAATCCCTTGCCTGCGCGCGGTCTCCACGAGATGGGTCGCGATTTGATGCCGAAGTCCGTCCGCGCTCCCTGCCGAGATTGTCAGCGTGTGAGAGACATGACTGCTTCCATGGAAATAAACGGCCGCCGCGATGGCCATCGCGGTCAGGCCGAGCGCCGCGGCGACCCATTCCCTCGCAACCCGACGAAAGCGACCCAGCGAGACCATGTCCGGCCCCCGGAGACCGAGCGATCAACACGGCCTCTATCATATCTCGCGGAGGCTTGATGAGCGAGGAGGGTCAAGTGAAAACGTACGCGATGGGTGCTGCGATTAAAGCAAAATCGCCCGACGCGATTCAAACCGCGCGGGGCGATGGGGTGTGAAAGATCGACGTGGGATCAAATCACTTCGCCGGTTTTGGCGGCAGTCCCGCTGTGGCGGCGGACGGTGGGCCGGGGTCGTTCGCCGGCGGAGGTGTCGCGGGAGCGGCGATGGGTTGTGAGCCCGGATCCGCGCCACACCCGGAAATGGCGGCGATCGCGACCACCAGGGTGGAAGCGAGTCGCTTGGCGTCAATCAAACGCATCTGGAAAACTCCTATACTACCGGGGAAAGGTTGAGAGGGATGTCGAGGTCCCATTTTTTTGTGGGCGATTCGGGCTCAATAGCTGTCGGAACTGACCACTTCGTTCCCCGAAGGACTTCCGATCGCGCGCCATGGGATGAAGCTTACCGTTTCCTTGATGAACTTCACGCTTCCATCGGCGAAAAGGATGTTGACCCCACCAGGGTGCCGGCTCCGCGCTGAGTTCCAGACGGGAACGAGGGCATTGCACGGCGGGTTGTTCTGCCAGAGGTTGCCGCAGAAGGTCAGGCTGGCCATCTGGTCGGGGATCTTGGAGTTGGGGGTAGTGTAGGTCATGAACATGGCGCAATTGGCATCGTCGTTGAAGATATCTCC
>JAYVYS010000417.1:0-2473 GCA_043784005.1 Isosphaeraceae bacterium | reverse complement strand
CATCAGAAGCCGCCGATCCAGCCCGATGGTTATCTCGATGCCCTCGTTGAATCGCATGCCTGATCGAACATGGAATTCGGAAGGGGAGGCCGATCTTCGACCCCCTTTCCGTGAAGGGAGAAATGGATCATGAAACGTTTGTATGTTCTCTTTGACGAACGCTGCGGACTTTGTCGCCGAGCCCGAGAATGGGCAACGTCGCAGCCGGCCTATTTCCCGCTCATTTTCGTTCCCGCCGGCTCACACAAGGCGAGTCTGCTCTTCCCTAGTCTTGCTCAAGCCTCCGAACCCGAGGAACTGATCGCGGTAGGAGATTCGGGCGAAGTCTATCGTGGCGACTCCGCATGGATCATGTGCCTGTTCGCCTTGACAGGCTACCGAGAGTGGGCGAATCGAATGGCATCACCCACGCTTCGGCCCCTGGCCCGCCGGGCCTTCGCTCTGGTCTCAAAGCAACGCCGAAATATCTCCCGATGGATCGGTCTGGCCAACGATCACGAAATCGCGGAAAAACTGCGAAGAGTTTCGGCACCTGCCTGTGAGATCGACCAGCGTGTTCGCGCGGAGACCGTTGTGGCATTAGACGTCTGTGAGCAAGACCCCGAATTCACGACGGACGCACGAAGACAATTTCATCTCTAAAGAACCGTTCGGAATGAGCATTGACGATCAATGATTCGCCGAAGCGGCGGCGCCTTCATCGGCGAACGCCGTGAAGACATTACCGGGATTCAACGTTCCAACCGGCCCGTCAAATCGCCACGAACCCACTTCGTTTACAAATTGGTAGACTGGCCCGACCCGATTCGTCGGGCAGAGCCATACATTCGGTCCGGATCGCCACGCTTTGAAGTTCTTATGAATATTGCGCGGAAATCCGACAATCCCCCCCTCGGGGGCCACCTTGAAGGAGTGGTTCGCAACGTATCGTATGGAGCAAAGTTGACGGATCGCCTCGACATCCTCCGCGTTGGCAGCGCCCAGCATTTGTGTATAACACCGCAGCGCTCCCCGCGTAGGGGCCGTCCAAACGGCCATGGTGACCAGCGCCGAGATCGCCGCCACGACAACCGCCGCACCGATCGCTATCGACTTTGAACCTTGAGTCATGTTCATCGCGTGATCCGTGCCTTGAGGTCGTCTCGCAGTCGCTCGATCACCGAATCGGCCTTGGCCTCGGCGACAATCTGCTGGATCACGGTCTTGATCCCTCGCGGTCCCCACTGACATCCTTGCCGCAAATAGGTCTTGGCCGCATGGCCTTGCACATAAGTCGTTGTTGCCGCCGACGCCCCCAGCGCCAGGCCGATCGCGCCATAACCCAGCACCGTGAGCGGCAAGGCAAGGCCTCCGCTCAACACGGAAAGACCGGCGAGCGACGACTTGACTCCGCTAGCGAGCAACCGCGTGGCGATCTCGACCATCCCCATCGCGCCCAGCGCCACCATCATCTCGCGGACAAGCCCGATCGCCGTCTTCTTGGTCAAAGGAATCCCATAAACGCGGCTAAGTGCGATGATCATTCCGACATCGACGGCCAACCCGCCCGCCATGTCGGCCACGGGGATCGGGTTGAGGCCGACGGCCGCTCCTTTGGCCATCGCGAAGTTCCAGATCAGCTTGTTAGCCGCCTCCTCGCGAATCCGTAGCTTGTGGGCGATGATGTCTTCGTGAAGGTCCCCCGCGATCAGAAGGGTGTTCAGAGCGACAAGTGCTTTTCCTTCACGTTCGAGCACATCGAGAATCCGAATGCGAAGTGATTCGATCACCGGCGCGGGGCTTTCCCACTGAATACTGGTCGTACCGTCGGGAAGCTGGATCTTGACTTTGAAGGGGTCGGGCTTTGCGGCCGTCATCACGACATCTTCGGGCCGGATCAGGTCGCGAACGCGCTCGTCCTTGATCTTCGAATAGATTTGGTCGCGGTCGGCATCGGGATAGCGGTCGATCTGGTTGAAGACAAGGATGATCGGCTTTTGCATCGAGCGGAGCGTGCTGAGGGCCTCGATCTCGACGCGCTGAAGGTCGCTAGAAACGACGAAGAGGAGGAGGTCGGCATGTCGCGAAACATCGCGCGCCAAGGCCTCGCGCGCCTCGCCGCCCACCTCGTCAATCCCCGGCGTGTCCACAAGAATGAGCTTCGCGCCACCGAGTCCGGGGCGTTCGGCCGCGACCTGCTCCCACCTCTGGGCCGTCTTGACGACGGTCGTGCCGTGGGTGGTGCCGGTCTTGAAAACCTGCTGGCCAAGGAGCGCATTCAGGACCGACGACTTACCTCGGCTGACCATGCCGAACGCGGCGATCTCGACGGTCGATTCATCGAGCTTGCGTGTGAGGTCGCGGAGTTGCCGTAGCTCGTCGGCCATCGCGTGCTCTTCCGCCGGAGTGAGCTTGAGGCCGGCGAGCGTTTCTTCAAGGCTCTCGCGGGCTTTGGCGGTAAGGTCGTCTTCGCTCTGTCCTTCGAGTTGTTCAA
>JAYVYS010000416.1:0-5903 GCA_043784005.1 Isosphaeraceae bacterium | reverse complement strand
GACCTCCACCACTACCACGCGAAGCTCAGTTCGGTCGAGATCCGACCCCCCCGGCGTGTCCTCAAGCTGGGCAAGTACCGAATTCCGCTCGGCGGGTCGACGATTCGCCTCTTGCGCAAGAGCCGCCCATTCTGGAACGTTCTCAGCGATCACGGGATCTTCAGCAGCATCCTGAGAGTTCCGATTACCTTCCCGCCCGAGAAGTTGCGCGGCGTGCTGCTTTCTGCCATGTGTGTGCCCGACCTCCGAGGTACGCAGGGGATGTTCGCCCACTACACGACACGCAGCCGCGACGAAGGCGAGAAAATCGGCGGCGACGTTCACACCGTTGTCCGCAATGGGAATATGGTGAAGGCCGAATTGATCGGTCCCGACCACCCGTTCCGGCCCGACCTCGGCGCGGTGAAAGCCCCGTTCGCGGTCACCGTGACCGACTTGGGCCGCGCACGGATCAAGATCGATGGCGCCACTCACGAACTCAGGCAGGGGCTTTATACCGAATGGGTGCGAGTCGGATTCCGGGTCATGCCAGGAGTGAAAGTCTTCGGGATCTGCAAGTTTCTGCTACTCCAAACCGAGCCCGAATTCAGCCTGTACGTCACGCCCGTCAACATTGACCCCGAGAAGCCCGCGATGGCGGTCGGCTACCCGGCGGTCTTCACAAAGTACCTGGCGAAGAAACAAGGGGCCTTTGCTACGCTCGGCCTTGCCGAAGATACCTGGGCCCTGAACGAGCACGTCATCAACGACGACCAGTTTATTGAACAGTGTCTCGATGCCGACCGCGAACGCGAAGTGATGTTCTTCGACGCGCTGGACAAGGTGCCGCGCGGATTGGTTGTCTGCGTCTTCGATGGCACCGACCGGCTCCAGCACACCTTTTGGCGAGACATCGACGAGTGTCACCCCGCCCGCCCCGATCAGAGCATCCTCGACGGCCGCGACGTCATCGGTGACCTCTACCGCCGGATGGATGACCTCGTCGGCAAGACGGTTGCGAAGTGCGACCGCGACAGCACAATGCTGATGGTCATCTCGGACCACGGTTTCGGCCCGTTCCGCCGCGGAATCGACCTCAATCGCTGGCTGCTCGACAACGCCTACCTCGCCCTTCACGAGGGCCGCGGCGACGAGGACCACCTCGCCGGTGTCGACTGGTCGAGGACCCGAGCCTTCGCTATTGGACTATCGGGTATTTATATCAATATTAAAGAAAAATTCTCGCAAGGCATCGTCGATCCCGGCGCGGAGACGGAACGGCTTCGGGAAGAGATCGCCGCGCGGCTCACCGGCCTGATGGACGAAGAGATGGGCGAGAGCGCCGTGAAGAGGGTTTACATCGCGGCGACGTTCTACCGGGGGCCTTACAAGGAGAATGGGCCAGACCTGATCCCCGGGTTTCAGCGCGGTTATCGCGTCTCGTGGGAAACGGCGATCGGTCGAACCACCGACCGAGTCTTCCAACCGAATACCAAGGCCTGGAGCGGCGACCACTGCGTCGATCCGTCACTGGTTCCTGGCATCCTTTTCTGCAACCGATCGATCGAGGAAACCAGGCCGCGACTCATGGACATCGGGCCGACCGTTTTGTCAATGTTTGGCGTGGCGGTCCCCGAGTACATGGACGGCAAGGCCCTGACCGTGGGCGAGCCCAGCGGATCTGCAGGCCGCGCGGCACGGCGAGAACTCAATGAGGTCGGACCATGACAACTGAATCTCAAGAAAAGGTCAGCCGTCGAACCGCCCTCAAAGCCGCAGCGGCAGCAGCCGTTGGCGCAGCAGGATGCGACGTCGCGGGATATTTCCCTGGCGGACGGCGCCGGGCCTCCCGCGCCGCAGGCAAAAAGGTCATCGTGATCGGCCTCGACGGCATGGACCCGCGCCTCTCGTCAGCAATGATGAAGGCGGGCCAGTTGCCGAACCTTCAAAAACTCTCCGCCAGTGGGGGGTTCAGCTCACTCGGCACTAGCACGCCCCCTCAGAGCCCCGTCGCCTGGGCCACCTTTATTAACGGAGCGGGCCCCGGTTCGCACGGCATTTTCGACTTCATCCACCGGCACCCGGAAGAACAGTGCGCCCCGTTCTACTCGGCTTCGGAAACCCTCCCCGGCAAGGGCGGCTGGGAGATCGGCGATCACCGGCTCCAACTCGATTTCCCGCCGTTCAACCACACGCCGCCGGAAACCGTGCTGCGTCGGCAGGGGACGCCGTTCTGGGACTATCTCGACGCCGCGGGCGTTCCTTCAACGTTTTATGACTTGCCCTCGAACTACCCCGCCAGCCCATCGCACTACGGACACCACCGCTGCCTCTGCGGCATGGGAACGCCCGATATGCAGGGCACGTACGGTACCTATCAATTCTTCTCGGAAGATAGTCCCGAGAAACCGTTGGATGAGGGTGGAGGGAGGCGTTCCCGTTTGAAATTCGAGAACGACACCGCACGCGCCGAGATTGTCGGACCGTCGAATAGCCTGCTCAAGGTTCCCGTCCCAATCACGATCGAACTCCGGGTGCATCGCGACCGCGACGCCAACGTCGCCGTGCTGGAAATCCAGGGGCGGCGAATCGTGTTGAAAGCTGGGGAGTGGAGCCGTTGGACACGTTTGAACTTTGAGATCTCGATGCCCGCCCGCCTGCCCAGCGGCGGGGTCAGCGGCATCTGCCGGTTCTTCCTCCAGGAAGTCGGGCCGAACTTCCGGCTTTACGTCTCACCCGTGAACATGGACCCAGCCTCCCCGGCGCAGAAGATCTCGGAACCTCCGCGTTTCGTGAAGGACCTCTCGGCAAAGCTCGGTCCGTTTTACACAACGGGGTTTCAGGAGGACCACAAGGCACGCACCAATGGCATCTTCGGTGACGACGAATACATCCGCCAGGCGGGGATGGTCCTCGAAGAACGGCTTGCGCTCTTCGAACAGGCTCTCAATGATTACGAAGACGGGATGCTGTTCTTCTACTTTTCAAGCAGCGACCTCCAATCGCACATGTTCTGGTGGGATTCGGACGAGGAGCACCCGGTCCGTTCGGGCTCCGAGGCGAAGAAGTTTTTCGAGCACGTAAAAAAGCTATATTCAAAGCTCGACGCGGTGCTCGGCGAGATGATCGACCGCCACGGCTCGACTGCCACCGTCATCGTGATGAGCGACCACGGTTTCGGCAACTTCGGCAGGCAGTTCAATCTGAACTCGTGGCTCCGCGACTGGGGTTACCTCGGCCCCCCGGAATGCACCTCGATCATGAAGGATGTCGATTGGTCGCGTACCACGGCTTACGGCCTCGGCATCAACGGGCTTTACCTGAACATGAAAGGACGCGAGCGCGACGGCCTTGTCGAACCCGGCGAAGAGCGCGAGGTGCTGCTTCAGGAGATCATCGCCCGGCTTGAAGCCGTCACTGATATAGACGGCAAGCGAGTGATTCGAGGCGTCCACCGGTCCGACCGGATCTATCACGGAAATGCGACAGCCCTCGCGCCCGACCTTATCATCGGCTATTACCGGGGCTACCGCGCCTCGTGGGCGACCTGCCTAGGCGACCTCACATCCGAAGTGCTGCTCGACAATGACTCGGCCTGGAGCGCCGACCACTGCGCCGACGCTCTTGAGGTGCCGGGCGTGTTATTCTCGAATCGGACGATTGTCGGCAAGTCGCCCTCGCTCGTTGACCTCGCGCCGACGATCCTGGCCGAGTTCGGTCTGAAAACGCCTTCCGTGATGGTGGGTAAAAACCTTTTCCTGTCTTGATCGAGATTGTCGGATCTCGTCGTTTCCGAAGGGAGTTCCTGTGGCGAAAGTGAAAATTGAGGACAGTCTTTACGACCGCGCCAAACGCGCGTCTGAAACCGCGGGTTACAGCAGCCCCGAGGAGTTCATCGCCGATTGCGTCGAAAAGGAGATCAAGAGAATGAAGATCGAGGAGGAGGAGGCTCGGGTCTCCGACCAGTTGCGAGGTCTGGGATACGTCGAATGAAGGGAATTCTGGCGCAAATCGTTGTCTTGCTCAACACCTTGGCCAACGCGATGGGGCAACCGTCACTGTCGTTCGTCGCGAACGTGCCCGGGTGGCTATCGGCCACGATCGTCGCGGCGGCGAGCGGCGCGTTCCTGCTGTTCATCTTTAAATACACGTCGAATCAAGCCGCGATCAAGCGCGTCCGGAATGACATCGACGCGAACCTGTTCGCACTGAAGTTGTTTAAGGACGCGACACCCGTCGTGCTCGCCGCACAGGCCGCCATGATCCGAGGGGGGTTCCGTCTGTTCGTACTCGCGGTCGTGCCAATGCTTGTCATGATGGTGCCCGTCTTATTGCTGCTCGGCCAGCTTTCGCTCTGGTATCAGTTTCGACCGCTTCGCGTCGGGGAAGACGCCGTGGTGGTATTGAAACTGAATGGGAAAGCTAGCGATCCGATGCCCGCCCTGACGCTTGGAAAGAACTCCGCCGCTACGGTCGTCACAGGCCCGGTGCGCGTTCCTAGCCAGCGTGAGGTCGTCTGGGTTGTCAAGGCGGGCGAGGCCGGGCCGCACGTTCTCTCTTTCAACGTGGGAGAACAGACCGTCACGAAAGAATTAACGGTTGGAGACGGGTTCATGAGGATCAGCCCGCGCCGTCCACACTGGGATTGGTACGACATGCTGCTCAATCCAGCCGAGCCGGCCTTCTCGCCTCAATCTCCCGTGCGATCCGTCGAAGTCGCCTATCCTGAGCGGACGTCGTGGACCAGCGGCACCGACAACTGGGTCATTTACTGGTTCGCCGTCTCGATGGTTGCAGCTTTTGTATTTAAACCGTTTTTGAACGTGAATATTTAGAACATCTCCATGCTCCGGCCGTGCCGCGAGGTGTACCGTCGGGAAGAGGTGTTCGAATCTCCAACCGCCCCGAAGGGTTCGGATCGACCATGCCAGCCGAGAACGAGATCGTGATCGTATCGGGACTTCCGCGTTCCGGCACATCCTTAATGTGTCAGATGCTCGACAACGGTGGTGTTGAAGTTGTCACCGATAGTATTCGCACGCCCGACACCGATAATCCGCGAGGCTATTACGAACTGGAGAAGGTGAAAAAGATCAAGGTAGACGCCTCGTGGCTGCCTGAGGCTCGTGGCAAGGCGTTCAAGATGGTCTCGCAGCTCTTGCTCGACCTACCCGCCACCGAGCACTACCGGGTCATCTTCGTGAAGCGCGATCTGGACGAGATAATCGACTCCCAAGAAAAAATGCTTGCGCGTCTCGGACGTGACGCCGCGTCCCGCGACCAGATCCGCCCTGCATTCGTCGCACACCTCGAGCGTGTCTTCGGCTGGCTCGAAAATCAGTCCCACATCGCCCTCTTGATCGTGGACTACCGCGATCTCATCGAACGTCCCGTCGAAATGGCCGAAGCGGTTAATGTATTCATCGGCGGCAGGGCCGACTTCTCCCGGATGGCCGCGAGCGTAGACCCGACGCTGTACCGCAACCGTAAACCATCCACGGCGAGCGGTTTTCGCACCGATAATACCAATCTTATTTAATATTCGCGTGCTATTGCGCTTTTGTTTAGCACATGCCCACATAGAGGATCTTCCTCAAGAAGCTCCTCCATGCATGTAGCCGATCACGTCACTCCCGAACATCGCATGACGATGGCTGGCGACGAGTCTGACAAACGCCGATTCCTCCGCATTCGTGCAGTGATTCTTGCGGCCGACGGGGAAACCGCCGAGGCGCTCGCTGTGACCCTCGGCTGTTCGCGCCGCGTCGTGCGGAACTGGGTGGCGGCCTACATACATTGCGCACACCCCGCATAGATAAGAGTTTTGGTTAGTCTGGCGCGATAGATATCGTCTCGATATCCCTGATCCGGTCACCGTGGTTGGGTCGGCTGCCGCAGTGCGGCGCGCGAACCACACCGACCGA
>JAYVYS010000415.1:0-3144 GCA_043784005.1 Isosphaeraceae bacterium | reverse complement strand
CCTCCCGGTCGTGTAAAACGCCACAAGCGCGTCCAGGGCCGTCGCGGTGGGTTCCTCAGCGTACATCTTGGCTTCGGTGAGGTGATGGACGATGTCGCGGATCTCCTTGTCGTACATCCCGCCGATCTTGTACACCTCTTCGACGAGGCGTCCGTCCACTTTGCTGAGTCGCGAGTTCAGCCCGAATTGTTCTTTGAAGCCGACAAGGTCGGTAAGTGTGACATTCACGTAGAGGTTGTTCGCGCTCGACGCGAGGATGTCTTTGCCCGGGCCAGGAGACTTGTTGGTCACGATGGGTTCGAATTCGGGGTCGAAGAACATTCTGACGAAGGTCGGATGCAAAGTCTCAGGCACCATATAAGGGGATTTGTCGCGAATGCTCCAGTTCGTGACCGCGATCCGCCAGGCCTTCAAGAGCGATTCGGGCGAACACCTCAGTACGAATTTTCGAGCCGTCAGATTATTGTAGGGACCACTATTGATCCAGAAGAGCTTGGTATAGCGGTGAATCTCAGTGAGGGTTGCCGGGTCGATCCCATCGGAATTGCGCAGGATTTGTTCAAGGATCTGCCGCATTCGCAGGCTCCAAGCATGGCGCTGGTCGTAATAAATATCGCGACCGGCGATCGACGCCTGGTAGAGATGCCAGGTCAAAAGCTTTTGCTTAAGTGGAAGATCCTTGAACCCATCGGCGTAGAGCTGAACGACGGCCACGTCGTCGACGCGCTCCAGCAAATACTTACGCTCGGGCTCGTCGGCTCGCGAGACGGTGTGTGTGATGAGGGCGAGGACGGCGAGGCGACTCAAGATGGATCGCATTGGGAGTCTTCCCTGTTGCGTTGTCGAGGTCGAGACGGTGATGCGTTCGCGATATCATAGCGAGCGATCGCTCTCGTCGAAAGCGGCGCATTCATCGAACTGGTTCGACAAAGAGCGTGATGATCGGCCGGCAATCGAAAAAAAGTCGAAACACGCGAAACCCATTCATGTTCGTCGATTCACGACGTTGTTTCTCCGCGATCTTCACGGTGCACACTGCGACGTTTGGATTGAGCCGGGGAGCCCGCTCGCCCTACAAGCCTTCGAGGGTCTACCAATACAATCGGCCCGATCAACCACTCCGAAGCGATTCGGTGCGGATGATCGGGCCGAAAAAGCGGCGCGACTTTTTTTTGCGCTATGACTTCGGACGCGACAGGCTGATCGAATCTAAACCCTGATTCGACTTGTCTTTACGACTCTTAGACTTGAGCTCGATCGTAAAGAGCTCGCCGTGGCGAACAGGGTCGGACGCATCACCCTGGCAGAGGCTGAGGTCTGCCAATGTTCCGAAGGGAGCGATTGACACGACCCGTCGGCCCTCGGGTTGAGTGGGTCGATCGTTCATAAAACCCCCAATTAGAGGTACAGCCGCAACAACCTCATCGATCGATGGGTCGTAAAAACGGACTTCGAATTGATGTAGTCACTGAGAAGAGAAAGCCTCGCTCTATTATTAAATGCTATCGCACATTGAAAGGGAAGCGGCATTTTTTTTCTTGCCGATTTTATTTGGCTCAAGATGGATTCCGCCATCTGGCGATCACTCCGACCCGTTGGGGCTAAAGAAAACCTCCAGACCGGAATCCATCTTCAGCCAAATGGAATTCGATCCCTCACCCTACCCGGCAGATAAAGCACTTCAAGTAATCGGTTTCGAGGCACGAGGCGGAAACCGGGTGGTCGGGTGCTTGCCCGCGTTGTTCGAGAAACTGGATCGTCCGGCCTGAAAGCTCGGCGACTTGCGAGAGCATGTCCGCGAACAAACCTCGTTCGACGAGCCCCGAACATGAGCACGTCACGAGGATGCCATCGGGTTCAAGGATATCCAGCGATTTGAGGTTGAGGCGGAGGTACGCCTTGAGTGCGTCTTCAACCCCCCGGGGGCTTCTCGCGAATTTCGGGGGATCGCAAATCACAACGCCAAACCTCGCCCCTTCGGTTCGAAGCCGTTCCAGTACCACGAGGGTGTCGCCTGACTCAAACTCGATTTTCGACGCGTCAAGCCCATTGATTTCGGCATGATGTCGGGCGACCTCGACCGCGACGGCCGAGCTTTCCACGCCCCGAACCGATCTCGCGCGACCATTTTTCAGCGCATTGAGCGCGAATCCACCGGTGTAAGTGTAAAGATCGAGGACCGATTTCCCTTCGCAATACTTCGAGGCGGCAAGCCTATTGTCGCGTTGGTCGAGGAAGAAGCCGGTCTTTTGACCTGCGCGCAGGTCGACCCAGTAGGTCAATCCATGTTCGACGATCTCGATGGGTTCGATGGGAAGCGTGCCGACGATCGACTCGAACGGGTGGGAGATTCCTTCCTGCTCGGCGGTAACTCGCTCGCTTCGGACCAGGATTCCTTGAGCGCCGGTCATTTCGCGAAGCAGACCTGTGAACAAGTCCCTCCGCTCAAAGAGCGCGAGGCTCGTGAACTGTGCGACGAGCCAACGGTCGTAATGGTCGACCGTCAAGCCGGAAAGTCCATCCGCTTCGCTGGAGATCAAGCGGACGCCAGCCTTCGCGTTGAGTTTGAGGGATTCTTTCCGCAAGCGGAGTGACGTCGCGACAAGAGTGGTCCAGAAATCGTCGTCAAGCGGTCCGCCGTCCCAGCGATAGAGCCGGACGCGAATCGCGCTATTGGGATTGAAGATCCCTCGGGCGACGAACTTCCCTTCGTGGCTGTAGACTTCGACCTCGGTACCCGGCGTCGGTTCGCCGGTCACGTTTTCGATCGATGTGACAAAGACCCAAGGATGTCGTGCGAAGAACGGGCGGGCCCGCCTCGGCTTGAGGGTGACCCGCGGTAGTGTGGACATGGATTCAATCGTTTTCTGGTGCAAAGTGGCGTGACTTATCGTCTGAATCAGCGAGGCCCGACCCAACATGAATTTCCGGCTATCACAGCCCGGTCGCGCCTCGCCTACCCATTCGACATTGATGAAAAGAAACTTCCGACGGTCTTGGATCGATCAAGTTTCACGAATGGCGGACTCGAACTCGGCCAGATAGGCCAAAGTCCGGTCGAGTTGTGTTTTCAAATGGCGGACCCGCAGGAGGCTTCGAATCCGGCAAAGCAGTTCAACCTTGTTCACGGGCTTGGTGAGAAAA
>JAYVYS010000414.1:0-2710 GCA_043784005.1 Isosphaeraceae bacterium | reverse complement strand
TTACGCGACCTCGAAGGCTTTTCCTCCGCGGAAGTCGCGGCGATCGTCGGGCGTCGTGAAGCGACGGTAAGGTGGCGTCTGGCCAAGGCGCGGGAGATGTTCCGGGAGCTTTGGGAACGAAGACTAGGGCCGGGCTAACTGAGAATGACGACGTGCCGGAAATGGCAAAGACATGAGGGTCGTGGACGAATGCTGGATTTCGCGAGAGGATGGGAGGTCGATCGATGATGGGTAAGGATTCAGCACGTCATCGCTGTCGATGGGTGTGCGACCGCTTGCCCCTGCTGGACGGGGGTGAGCTCACCGGTTCCGACCGCCGCAAGGTGGAGAGCCACCTTATCTTCTGTCCGATTTGCCGGGCCAATCGCGTAGGGCTCGCCGGCGCTTTGAACGTCCTCCGCGCCGCTGCGGCGGAACCCCCGGCGGTGGCGAATGCTCGGGCCATTGCCGACGCTCCTTCGCTTTGGCCGGCGATTCAGCGGCAGATCCGAGAGTCTCGCCACCAGCCTCGACAACACTCGGCATTCGCCGACGCCGCGCTGTGGTTTGACCGTTCCTCGTATCGGCTGGCAGGCCTGGCCGCCGCAGGCTTGGTGGCGATCATGCTGACCTCCGCAGGTGTCGGGTTCTTTGTCCGAACGCAACTCTCTTCGACAAATGCGGTTGTGGAAGCGGCGTCCCATCCCATCCCGCTCCATCCCGCTCCCAGGCATTCGGCGCTCGATTTCGGACCCAGCGTGGCAAGAAACGAAACGGAATCGCCCGCGCGCCTCGACCGGATCTCGCCATCTCGGTTCGGGTACGACCTCGATCACGGCACGCCCATGAGTAATCCCAACGCGGATCAAATCAAGCCTTCCTATTGAGTGACTTCAAAAATCACGTTCAGGTTTTCTTCCGCCCATCCACGACGAAATCGCCATTTCGCTTTTCCCCTTTGTCTTGTCTGTCTAAATATCATGCTCCGTTCCTGCCCACATTCGCCCGGTTTCGCCCTCGCAGGTCTGCTGGTCCTGGGCGGGATCTCATGCGGCTCACGCGACAAAGACAATCCGGCTGCGGGATCCTTATCCCCCTCAGATCGCGTAACCACCCTAGTTTCCCCACGCGATGACCAGGCTGACCAGCTTGAGATTACGATCGAAACCGTCCGTGATTCGGCTGTCGCGCTCGAGTATTCCGCGGATGGGGCACCCGAGGGGGCCAGGCGGGTCGCCTCGGGGGTCGTGATCAGCAATGAAGGGCACGTCCTCTCGGTGCGGATCGAACCGCCTTCGTCTTCGTCGTCTCAGATCATGGCGCAAGTAGCTTCAGGAAAATGGTTTACGGCGAATTGGGTGGCAGGCGATCCGGAAACCGGGCTCACGCTTTTGCGAATTCCCGCCCGATCCGCCCGCCCTGCGGTGATTTCTCCCACCGGCGCGAGACTCGGAATGCCGGTCTTGATCGTGGGCAATCCCTTCGGCCTGGCGCATTCCGTGGGCCGGGGGTTCGTTGCCGGCCTGAATCGTCGAATCACTCTCGGCTCCAAGCAACTCGGCGGCTTGATCCAGATCGACGCCGGTCTCCATCCTGGAGACAGCGGTGCCGTGGTGACTGACCTTCAAGGCGGCTGGCTGGGGGTGATTCGAAGCGGCCTCGCCCCTCCCGCCGATCGGGCTTTCGAGGCGAAACACACCGAGTCGGAAGTCGAGAAACCGCACAAAAACCGCGACAACGACGACCGCAAGCGCGAATACGATCATGACCTCGGCTTCGCCATTCCCGCAAACGACGCCCTTTGGGTTGCCAATCAGCTCCGCGAACACCAGATTGTTGATCGGGCTTATCTTGGCATAACAATGGATCTCAATGCCGTGGCCCTACCGTCTTCCGACGCCACCAGCGGGGCGATTTTGGGGCTTGTGATGAGCAACACCCCGGCCGAGCGCGGTGGTCTTTTGCCGGGAGACCGCGTGATCAAGCTCGACAACCTTCCCGTCCGTTCACCATCCGACCTGACCGATCGGCTCGACCGCACCCTGGCCGGTTCCGAGGTCACCGTCGAGGTCGTCCGACGGACGGGTTCGCATCAAGGCAACAAGCGGCTGGTTATTCAAACCAGCCGGCGTCCTCCTTCTCAATCACCTCCCGCGTTGAAATCCAAGCCGGTGCCGCCGGATGAGGTTAAAGTTTCGGAGTCGAACACGTCTCCTTAGGCGTGGATACCCATCAGAGCGGGCCATGATGAAGAACACGGCAGGGCTTAACCTGGCGATTTTTCTGGCAATAACGACTGCCGGATGCGGGTCCAAAGGTTTTCCTCCACGCTCCACCGTGTCGCCAATGACTCCCGGTTCCGGGATCAGCGAATTCAAGCCCGAAGAGAGTCCTCCCCCGGCGATGGGACAGACCGTCTATGTACCGGTCTACCCGTTTGCGTTGACGGCGGACGCGCCCCGGCATTTCAACCTCACCGCCACGGTTTACATCCGCAACACCGATCGGTCCGGGTCGTTGTACGTGACCACGGCGAAGTATTACGACGCCGATGGCAAGCTTCTGCGCGAGCATTTACCGTCTCCCCTCTGGAAATGAACGTGTAAGCGGAGCCCACCCCAGCTTCCTTCGTTACGGTGAACGTTCCCACAGGGATCGCGTTCACCTCACCCGGCCGCGTCGTCGCCCCGCGCTCGCACTGAGCGAGGTCCGACCGCCGCGGATCGCCTCT
>JAYVYS010000413.1:0-7993 GCA_043784005.1 Isosphaeraceae bacterium | reverse complement strand
CTCCCGTCTCTCTCTCTCTGGGCGATTTTGGAACTTTTCATGAGCCTGCGACGCGGTCTGCTCCTGTCCTCTAGTTGAGCATAGTGAACTCGGGGTTATGCTTGGGGCTGATCCCTTCGTTGCGATAAACCCTCCCGATCTCGTAGACCCGTTCCATCCCGCCGACGAGCAGGCGCTTGAGGTAAAGCTCGGGAGCGATCCGGAGGTAAAGCTCAAGGTCGAGCGTGTTGTGGTGGGTGACGAAGGGCTTGGCCGCGGCCCCTCCGGCGATGGATTGCATCGTCGGCGTCTCGACTTCGACAAATCCACGTCCGCCCAGCACCGTGCGAAAGGCCGAGATGACCGTCGAGCGACCGAGAAAGGTCGCGAGCGATTCGGGATTGCTGAAGAGGTCGACGTAGCGCTGTCGTGAGCGCTGTTCGACGTCGGTCAACCCGTGCCATTTCTCGGGAGGAGGCAACAGGCTCTTGCCAAGGAAAGTCAACGCAGTGGCGAAGACCGTCAACTCGCCGGTCTTCGTATAACCCAGGTGGCCGTCGACGCCCAGGTTGTCTCCCAGGTCGAGCAGTTCGGCAAGCGCCCAGCCAGCCTCACCGACTTGATTCTTGCCGAGGAAGATCTGGATCACGCCTGTCCAGTCGCGGAGTTGAAGGAAGTTCACCTTCCCTTGGCCGCGACGGAGCATGATTCGACCGGCGACGCGAACGGCGGGTCCTTTGATGTCGTTCGAGCCGGCCCCTTCGGGAACATCGAGTGTGCGCGCTTTTCCGATCGCGAGGTGATCGTCGAAACGCGAGCCCCAGGGATCATGCCCAAGGGCTTCGATCTTATGTAGCTTTTCCAGACGAACCGCTTCCAGGCTCTCTCTCGACTCTTCGGCCATCACTCCGCCTTGCCGTTCAAAAACGTCGACGACACGAAGCCCGGCGACACAGCGCGAGCCTTTGGCCTGGAACTTGAATCAAATTCTAGGGAATCCACGATTTTGGTCAACGCCAACCGTCGGACACGCGGTTTGCCTGAAGAGTTCATCGCCGCGACAGAACCAGCATGCCCGCCGCCACACCCAGCCAGCAGACCCACCACACCAATTGCGAAAACACCGAAGGCCAAAACGACCAGTGGATGGCGGTGGAAAGGCGACGCATCTCAACCCGCTCACAGAGGTGCTTTCGCCAGTGAACCAGGCGACCCGTCCTGCCGCAATCCAGACAGTGGTATTCGAGAAGGAAGATCATTAAAACGAAGCTCGCGGCGACCGGCGCGAATAGCTTCAGCAGTCGCGTTTGCACGGTGTATCGGAGGAGAAGAAACCAGAGGATGGTGCCGAAAACCGCGAGAAACGGATTCACAACGAGCCGCTGGTGCCAGGAAACGGGCAAATTCGAGCCTTGACTTCGGCGCGATAAGCGCGCGTCCGCGATCGGGTCGACGTCTCGGTCATGGAGCCCGACCGGTAGCAAGGCGGAAGCGGGCGGAGGCGGCTGTCGATAAGCCATGGGACGCTTTGTCTCGATGAATCAGGAGAACAGAATTCATCATAACCAAGCCGTCAGGGGTGTGTAAGCGTTCAATAGGCGGATCAATCGATCTCGCGACGTAAGTGATCGCATTCACGCATGGATTGATGGGGCAGGACCGGCGACAGTTGACTCCCGATAGTAAGGAAAGAAGAGACGGGCGGAACGACCCGGTCGATCGCTTGAGTTCGTCAAACCTGAAAATGAACAAAGCGGGACGGCAATGCGAGATGAGCCCGCCCGATCACCGACCCGGTTTGCGTCGCGTATCCCTGGTTCTTTGACAATGCGGTCATCTCTCGCATCGATCGATTTGCAATGGGTAGCAGCAATTAAGATTGGAGACCAGGTTCTCGGAACGATCGAGTCGCGGCGCCGAACAAACCCATTTTGCCCCCGGTTAGGTCATGTCAGGCACTAGGCCGTCCGCGCCGAACGAACCCATTGTCCCTTTTTGTTCACCTTGGGCTCCGTCATCTGCGTATGAAATCTGTTCATCCTTCCCGGCGACATGCATTCCTCCAACCGAACGGGCTTAACCGGTTGCGGTTTTGTCCCGGTACGGGTTACAAGAGTATGGGTCTTACGAGTTAATGAGAGGCGGAACCATTCCGGGGCCAGGCTGATTCCATGGATTCCCACGACCTGAAGACCTTGCTGGAGGCGGTTCAAAAGGGCGAAGTCTCCCCGGCCGACGCTTCTCGTAAGATTCGCACCTTGCCGGTCGAAGACGCTGGCGATTTTGCCAAGATCGACCTTCACCGTCGGATTCGTTGCGGCTTTCCGGAGGTCATCTTTGGACAGGGAAAGACTCCCGAACAGATCGTCGCGATCTTGCATGTGATGCTTCGCCATGAACAAGGGGGACTCGTCACCCGCGTTGCTCCCGAAGCCGCCGAGATTGTGAAGCGAGCGTTTCCCGAAGGTTTTCACAACCCGGTGGCCAAGACGTTCAAAGTCGCGGGTCAAACGGACCCGGGTCCGAAGCTGGGACGGGTCGTCGTCGTGACCGCCGGGACGAGTGACCTTCCCGTGGCCGAGGAAGCGCGGGTGACCGCTGAGGCCTGGAATTGTGATGTGACGCTGATCGCCGATGTCGGCGTTGCGGGCCTCCATCGCCTCTTGAACCAGCTCGATGCGTTTGAGGGGGCCGACGTCCTTGTCGCCGTCGCCGGAATGGAAGCGGCTCTGCCGAGCGTGATCGGCGGGCTGGTGGATTGCCCCGTGATCGCCGTTCCGACCAGCGTCGGTTACGGCGCTCATTTTCACGGATTAGCCTCATTGCTTGGCGCACTAAATAGTTGCGCATCGAATGTCGTCGTCGTGAATATCGACGGCGGGTTCAATGGCGGCCATGTCGCCGGTTTGATCGCCCGACGTGCCGGTCAGGCACGGCTCGGCGCTAAATTTTCAAAGTCCGTCGGAGAAGACAATGTCCGGTAGTCGAGTCGACACGATCCCCACGCTTCCGAAACGCCTCCAAGACAGCCACAAAGGGCTTTACGGCACGGTCCTCGTCGTCGCTGGAAGTCGTGGTATGTCAGGCGCCGCCGCGCTTTGCGGTGCAGCGAGCTTGCGATCCGGAGCCGGTTTGGCGCGGATCATCTGCCCGCTGGAGATTCAGCCTACCGTCGCCAGCTACGAACCGTCCTATATGACCTATCCCGTCGCCAACGATCCGGACGGTCTTCTCCAGTTTGAAGCCGCCAAGAGTGCGATCACGCGCTTTATCGAGCACTCAAACGTGCTGGCGATCGGTCCGGGGCTAGGGCAGTCGGACGATGTCACGAAGCTCGTCCTCTGGATTTTGGAATCGTTGGATATCCCCGTCGTTCTCGACGCGGACGGATTGAACGCTTTGATCGGATTTCCTGAAGCCATTCGATCGCGCAAAGGTCCGCTCGTGATCACTCCTCATCCGGGCGAGTTCGCGCGATTGACCGGTAAATCGACGGCGACGGTCCAGGCCAATCGTGTCGCCATGGCCATCGAGCTTGCCAATTCATCAGAGCCCTTAGTCGTCGTCTTGAAGGGTGCCGGAACGATCGTTACCGATGGATCACGCGTCTATAAGAACGAAACAGGTAATCCCGGCATGTCGACAGGCGGGGTGGGTGACGTCTTGACGGGGATGATCGCCGCGTTGATCGGACAAAAGCTTCCGCCCTTCGAGGCAGCTCAGCTTGGATCCTATGTCCACGGTCTGGCCGGAGACATCGCCAGGGATCAAAATGGCGAAGTGGGTATGATCGCCGGAGACATGATCGATTCCCTACCCGATGCATTCTTCCATCTGCCGAGTTGAAAAGATCGTTTCGGGAGAGTCATAAAAGTAATTTGGAACAGTTTTGCGTTCGTTTTTGATCGCGATTCGTTAAATTTATATTGATAAAGTTGTTAAAAGGTTCTCACTCGCTCCCGGAGCTGAGAGCAGGCTCTACGCACTTCAGAGATACTTCCAGGACAGAACTCCACCCGAGCTTCTCCAAAATCGCGGAGGATTTTCGCTTCCACTGTCCGAAAATTTGACCACACGTTATAGTTTAGGTGAGGATGCGATTCCGTTGGCGAACCGGACGACTGTTCCCCTTCCTTCGGAATCCACGATTGCGGCGCGAGCGAAGGAGGTCGGGGTGTCGTCACGCGAGAACCCATCATCGTCGCCCTATTGGACCTATCGGATGGAAGTCTCTCCCACGGGGCAGGGGCCTACCCCGATGGTGCCGAACATGAACGACCCCGTCGCGTTGCTTCATGTGATCGCCAACATGCAATCGCAGACATTGGAACTCCAGCGTCAGAGTCTGGAACTGCAACGTCAGCAGCTTGAACTCTCTCGCGAGGCCGCGCAGATCAACCGTGAACAACGCTCTCGCCAGATCGCGGAACTCGAACGTTGGCAAAACAGCCACGATTCCGTTCTGGACCAGTCAAAGGAATCGCTCGCCAATCTGGAGCAGGTCCATGCCGCGCTGATCGGCGAACTGTCGAATTACGTCTCTGAGAACCAGGAAAACCTGATCGACGGCGACTTCGCCCTGACCGATTTCGTCGACCGCTTCGGCCCTCGTTTGGCTCATCTCAACACGATGCTGGCCGTCTTGCGGCCACTGGCCGTCGCGATGAAAAAGAGCGAATCCTGAACCGGCGGGTGGGTTAACCGCCGCGTTTGTCAGGTCGTGTAATCGGCGTTCAGGTGGATGTACTCGGCGGTCAGGTCACAGGTCCAGAACCGGATCGAGGCCTGTCCGAGCTTGAAAACGAGCCTGATGTGGACTTCTCGCTCGGCTTTGAGGCCGTCGGAAACGGTTTGGGCATCGAAGGCGAGCGGGCTTCCGTCGCGATAAAGCGCGGTGCCATTTAGCCAAAGTGAAACATCGCTCTCCTCAAACAGGATGCCGGAATAGCCGGCGGCCGAGACGATCCGCCCCCAGTTGGGGTCGGCACCATGGATCGCGGTTTTCACGAGAGGGCTGTCGGCGACGGCACGCGCGATTGTCCGAGCCTGCTCTCGGTCGCGGCAGCCTTCGACATCAATGGTGATAAGGTGCGTGGCCCCTTCGCCGTCCTCGGGGATCTTACGCGCGAGGTCGTTACAGGCATCTCCCACAAGCTCGGCGAACGCGGCGAGGGCCGCGCCTTGAAGCGGTTCGCCGTTCTTTCGACCTTTTGCGAGACAAAGCACAGTGTCATTCGTACTCGTGTGGCCTTCCACGGAGATGCAGTTGAACGACACCTCGACGGCTGCTTTCAGGATCATGTCGAGGTCTTCGGAGCGAATTTTCGCGTCGGTGAAAAGAAAGCCGAGCATCGTGGCCATTCTCGGACCGATCATTGCCGCGCCCTTCGCCAGGCCAAAGAGCGAGAGATTCTCTCCATCGATTTTCCGCCGAGCCGAGAAGATTTTGGGCTTGGAATCAGTGGTCATGATCGCATGAGATGCCTGGTGAAATTCACTTTCGTCGGCCGAGAGCGATCCCAAAACAACGGCAAGTCCAGCTTCGAGCTTTTCCATCGGAAGTTGATGACCGATGATGCCTGTGGACGCAACTAATACGTCATCCGGTTTGCAACCGATCAATTTCGCGGTCGCGGCGGCGGTTCTCGCGACGTTTTCTTCCCCGAGCCTCCCTGTCGCCGCATTCGCATTGCCGGCATTGATCACGACGGCTCGCGCGCCTGCCGTCGGCACCCTTGCCTGGTCCCACTTCACGGGAGCCGCGCAGATGCGGTTGGTCGTGAATGTCCCTGCGGCCACACAAGGTCCCTCGGCCACGAAAACGGCAAGGTCGAGCCCGCCCGAAGGCTTGATACCCGCCTTGGTCGAGGCGACCCGGAATCCTTTCGGAATATACAACCGGTCTTGTTCACTCATCGCGTGATCATCCTGAATCTGCCGTCGAACTTGGAAGTTACTGGGCCGTATAGCCGCCATCAATGAAAAGGGTGGCTCCTGTCATGAAGCTCGAAGCCTCTGAAGCGAGGAAGACGACGGCTGGACCGATCTCATCGGGATTACCCCACCGCCCGAGCGGAACCTTGGCCTGCATCGTCGCCTTCGCGACCGGGTTGTTAAGTAGCGGCGTATTGATCTCGGTGGCGAACGGCCCTGGACAGAGGGCATTCACATTCACACCATCAGACGCCCACTCAAGGGCGAGGGTTCGCGTCAAAAGTGTCAGTCCCCCCTTGCTCGAAGCGTAAGGGCTTCTCCCGGGCAAGCTGATCTCGCCGAGCATGCTGGAGACGTTGACCACACGCCCCCATTTTTGCTTTCGCATGATCTCGCCGACGGCACGACAGCAAAGCCAGGGGCCTTTCAAGTTGGTATCGATGACCTGATCCCAGTCGTCTTCGCTGAGTGTCTCGATCGGTCCCCGGATGTTGATCCCCGCGTTGTTGACAAGGATGTCGAGCCTGCCGAACATATCCAAGGTCTTCGCGACCATTGCCACGACGTCCGATTGGCGAGTGACGTCGGCGGAAACGCCGAGAGCCTTCCCGCCCGAAGTCGTCGCGATCTCCGAGGCCACTCTCGACGCATTGCTCGCGTCTCTCGCCGAAACGGACACGGAGGCTCCCGCACCTGCCAGTGCATCGGCCATCACCCGACCCAATCCACGGCCTCCCCCCGTGACCAGAGCGACGCGGCCATCGAGCCGAAATCGTTCGAGCACCTTCATAGATTTTCCTTCCGTCGCGCTTCCGAATCAAAGTCATCCTCGACTACGTTCGGCTCCAGTTTAATCACGCGATCGGTCGCACGCGCCTCTCTTCCACCTTCCCGGCTTGAAAAAAAGACGCCAGCTCCACCGAGATCGCGGCTCGTTCCAGGGTTCAGATACCATCGGGTTGTAGCTTCTGCGTAGACAATTCAGGCGCTCTGCGTGACCGAAGTAACATCTGGGCAAAACGTATGTTCTGGGAAGAAAATGCGTTCAGGAAATCTGGAGAAACTTGTTGAAGGACGGGTCATAAAACGACCGAAACTAAAGCCTGAAGTTAGCGGTTCCGCGCTCCGAGCGGAGGCTCGACACCGGACGCCGTGATTTGCCCCTAAGAGGTCGGGATTGATGTTCGAGGAGCGTCTGATGACTCGGAAACTTCGGTCTGTCCCCCTCATGACTCTCATGTTGGGGTTGTGGGCGGCCGTGAGCCCGGCGGAGGCGGCCAGTTATGCTGGCGCGGCCTCGTCCCGTTGTTGCCCCGTGCCCCAGGAATGTGGGGGGCATATTCAATACCAGATGCAGCGGCAGACGGTTCTCCGAAACGTACAGGAGACCGTTTATGAGACGCAGCAGGTGACAAGCGTCCGTGACGTCTGCGAAACGTTGATGGAACCGAGGACGGTTACCACCATCAAGACGATCGCCGAGCAAGGGGTCCGTGATGTCCCTTACACGATCCAGAAGCCGGTCTATCGCACGGTCTATCGTGAGGTGCCTTACACGGTCCAACGGCCGGTTTCCCGCACGGTCTGGAAGACCCAGACATATACGGTGAGCCGTCCGGTCCGCGAAACGCACATCGAAAACCGCTCGTACACCGTCACCCGGGCCGTCCGCGAGACGTCCTTCAAGTCCGTTGCTTATAACGTCACCACGCCTGTTCGCGAGGTGTCGTACAAGGATTGCTCCTACACGGTCTGCCGTCCCGTGCAGGATACCTTCATGAAGACCGTGCCCTATACGGTCTGTCGGCCCGTCTCCGAAACGGCCTACAAGCAGATGGCTTACACCGTCTGCCGGCCGATGCAGAAGACGTGCTATCGCACGGTTCCCTACACGGTGCAAGTGCCCGTGCAGGAAACAGTGATGCAATGCCAGCCCTATACCGAAATGGTCCCGGTCACTCAATGTGCCTACAAGCAAGTGGCATACACGGTGATGAGGCCCGTCAAGGAAACCGTCTGGCAGACGCAACGCTATACCGTGCAGACTCCCGTCCGACGAACCGTGATGCGAACCGTGAAT
>JAYVYS010000412.1:0-4576 GCA_043784005.1 Isosphaeraceae bacterium | reverse complement strand
GGGAGTTCGTGGTCCGCCGGACCGTTTGGTCGGAGTGGGATCGACGACGACCTGCGCGGGATGGGGCCGAGAGAGACAGATGCTCATGGCGAGACTCCTTTTTGGACCCGCGGCGATCGTTCGGTCGCGTTGCGACACGGTCGCCGACGCGCGAAACAGCCGCAAGGCCCTCCATGAGAGACCATCTGAAGTTTGAGGGAATCTGTTCTGCGATTCCGAAAAAAAAGCCAGGTAAGGAATGTCCTTGCAAAAAAGACGAGTTCCAGTCCGAATTTCGTAGGGTCCGCTAATGCGGGCCATGTATTGAGTTAAGTCAAGATGGTCCGCAATAGCGGACCCTACAATACTCAAGTGCAATCTTGCCATTCGTCGGTCTGCCAGAATCCGTCGACGCACCCGAGAAGCATCGTTCGGGGTGACACCCACGTTTGGCGATCGTCAAATCGTAGAACTCGCGTCTTTATGAAAATTGTCAGCACGCCCTAACAACGTGACGGCGACGACGCCGCGATTGAACCGGAATCTTGATTCAACCAAGAGTCGAGATCGAAATCTCCGGATGAAGGGGAACCGATGTTTTGTTTTTCAAGATGTAAAAAACGGTGTGCTTGCTTATTCTTTGTGTCCGCGTCACAAAATTCCTCACCGACGATTCGCCATCGCACTTTTTTCACGAGTTCCATCGGGAAATAGGTATCGCCCTGAAACTCGCCTTCGACCACTGTCAGCAAAAGGCGATCCCAGTACGGAACCGTCTCGTGGAAGACAACCCCGCCGCCAATGATCATGGATTCGTGACAGCCTGACGCCTCGGCCTGACCCTTCACGATTTCCAACGCTTCCTCGATCGACCGCGCGACGACACAACCTTCGGCCTTGAATGATGGGCTGTGCGTCAAGACGAGATTCAAACGACCGTCCAGCGGCCCTGAAAGCGTCTCAAAGGTTCGACGCCCCATGATCACCGGCTTTCCCATTGTCTTCTTGCGGAAGCGCTTCAGGTCGCTCGGCAGGTGCCATGGCATTTTCATTCCGCCGCCGATGAGTCCCCTGCGATCGATCGCGGCGATGGCGGTGATGATCATCGTCTCTTCCCTCATACCGCCACCTCCCCTGTCAGCCGCGGGTGGTGTTGATAGCCGACGAGACGGAATTGATCGGGGGTGAGCCCATCAATGCCCTTGATGCCATCGTCAAGCACGAGCACGGGGAGGGGGAAGGGGGTCCGCTTTAATTGCTCGGCGACTTGCGGAAAGTGATTTTCATAGATATGAGCGTCACCAAACGTATGAATGAACTCATAAGCTTCAAGGCCTGTGATCGCGGCGACCAGATGAGTGAGGAGCGCATAGCTGGCCACATTCCAGGGAACCCCCAGGAACATATCCGCCGATCGCTGGTAGAGCTGGCAAGATAGCCGACCGTTGTTGATATAAAACTGGCAAAAGGTATGGCAGGCGGACGGCCCGCGTGTCTTGGGGATGTCGGCCGGGTTCCACGCGGAGAGGATGAGCCGTCGGGAGGCCGAGGCTGTGGGGTCGGTCTTTACGTGTTCGATCCCCTTGAGCAACTCGGCGATCTGGTCGACCTTTTGGCCGTCGCCGCTCTCCCAGGCCCGCCATTGCTTTCCGTAGACGGGTCCGAGATCTCCGTTTTCATCAGCCCATTGGTCCCAAATCTTGACGCCATGTTGGTGGAGATACGCGACGTTCGTCGAGCCACTCAGGAACCAGAGCAGTTCAACGACAACTTGCCGAAAAGGAATGGTCTTGGTGGTGACCAGGGGGAAACCTTCGGAAAGGTCATAGCGGTTCTGGTAACCGAAGATGCTTCGTGTCTTCGGCTTGGTTCCGGTACTTTCGAGAACGGCGCGCGATGCTTTCTCTTCGCCTTTTTCCGATATCAAACGCAAGAGTTCAAGATACTGCTTCATATCTCCATTCTCGACGGTTTTCTTGTCTTCGAGTTTCGCTCTGGAATCGGTGTCGCGCCAAGACATCTTGGAGCGGGGTCGATTGACGCGCCCATCTTGAGGTTCAAAGGCTCTTAAGATACGCCACCAGATCGTCGATTTCCTCGTTGCTCAACTCACCGCGTCCGGTCACGGAATCGGCGTCGTGAGGTCCGCTGAGAACGTCTCGCAGGGTTTTCGCGCGACCGTCGTGGAGATAGGGGTCTTTGTCATAGACCCCTCGCAACGAAGGCGGATTGTAGCCTCGGTAAGCGTCGTCTCGCTCTTCAAGACCCACGATGTGAATTTTGCCGTCGGTAAGTTCGGCCCCCCCGTGGCACTTGTCGCAGGCGGCCTTGGCCGAGCGAAAGACCGTCTGACCGCGCTTCGCCGCCTCGGAAAGCTTGCCGTCCGGCAATGTGAACGGGTTTCGGGGAAACGTCAGGGTGTCGAGATAGGCGACGACGGCGCTGACTTCCTCCGGGGTCGGACGCTTTCCCTGCATGCTTTTGGTGAACGATTCGGACATCGCGTCGTCGAGACTTTTCTGCCAACCGTGCCACGTCCAGGGTGCCGTTTGCGTGACACGTCTCAAGGTCGGAACTTTCTTGCGGCTTCGCTGGTGAGCCGAACTGAGATCCTGGCGGCCGTCGTTGAGCGTGTCGAAGTCGAGCCCGTTGGTATGACCGTCACTGTGACAGGTATTGCAACTGTACCACTGGTTGTGAGACCGGCCGGCGTCATGGAACAGGATCTCTCCGCGACGTGCGAGCGAAAGCTTTTCCGGCGCGCCCAGCGGGATGGTTCGAATCACGGTGGCGGACTCATTGTCGATCACCTGAACGGAGTCGGAAAGATAGTTCGACACATAGAGTGATTTTGAGTCAGGAGCGAAGGCCAGTTCGGTGGGCCTTCCGCCCGTCTCCACGCGCCGAAATCGGCCATCGTTCCTGAGCAATTCCGGGTGGATCAGGTCGCGAGATCCATTCGGACGCCACGGTAGCTTGCGAAGGTCGGTACGGAAGATCATCACCTCATGAGTGCCCCCGCTGCTGACGGCGATGTACCGGCCATCCGGACTCACCGCCGAGCCGTGAGCATCGGAAACAGCGCGACCTTGTTGGTCGAGCGAGAGGGTCGCGAACGTTTCCGAATCATCCCCGATGAGCGGGACGCGCGTGAGCCTTTGACCAAGCACCCAGCCCAGATCAATGAAGTTCCGTGTCGTCGCGAACCCGACATTCCTCATGTTGGCGATGTAGCCGAACCGGCCGTCAGGGCTGATCGAAACCTGTCGCAGGTTGTCTCCATCAATGGGAATCGTGCGGACGACCGACCACGGGCCGACCGCGATCAGTGAGACGCTCTGGCCTCTCGCATTGCCGACAAGCAGAGTCGCCCCGTCGGGTGACAACACAAGGCTTCTGGGCTCACGTCCGACCTGGAGCCTGCCTGTGACAACTCTCCCGTTCAAATCGACGCGCACGACTTCGTTGCTGACGCCGACGGCGACATAAGCCGTCGCACCGTCTCCGCTCATCGCGACACCGCGCGGCTCTGGACCGACATCGACACGACCGACGACCTTGAGGGAATCGGGACCGATTTCAAGAACAGCCAGGTCGTATCCATACCAGTGCGCGACCACTCCACGGTTGCCGTCGCGGCTGATGGCGACTCCGGCGGGTTTGTCCCCGGTGGTCTGCTCGGCGATAAGTCGACCTTTGATCGGGTCGATCAGCGACACTGAGTTTGACGTCGCGTTCGCGGTCAAAAGGCGCGTGCCGTCGGACGAAAGGGCAAGAGCGATGGGAGAGCGATGGCTGTCGGGATTGGGTGCGTCGGCCGCGAGGGACCGCGAGACCGGGCTGAGCCACGCGAGAGTGGCGAGCAAGATCGCCGCGAAGGGGGCGAGAGCAGGGAAGGGCGGGGTGGGAAGCCTCATGTCGCGTCGCTCCTGACAGTCTGATGCGGGGCGGGCGGGGGTCGTGAGCTAAAATCGGGGCGTTGTCACATCCGATCGACGACACTTATTCCAAGCAGATTCAGTCCGAATTTCAAGGTCCGAGCGGTCAAGTCGCCCAGAGCCAGGCGGCTATCGCGGCGTTCCGGGGACTCCGCCTTGAGGACCGGGCATTCCTCAAAGAACGTACTGAAGGCGTTGGCGAGATCGAAAAGGTAATCGGTCAGGACGTTCGGTTTCAGTTCGGACGCGGCAAGTTCGAGGGTTTCGGGAAGCCGAAGGAGGCGAACCGCCAGCGCACGTTCGGCGGGATGGGTCAAGAAGATCGGCGGCTTTTGGGCGCGAATCGCTTCCGGAGTCAATTCGCCTTTTCGGAAGATGCTCTGGATACGAGCGAAGGCGTACTGAAGGTAGGCCCCCGTGTTGCCGTTCATGGCCAACATTTTTTTCCAGTCGAAGACGTAATCACTGAGTCGATTTTGGCTCAGGTCGGCATATTTGATCGCGCCCAGACCCACGGCTTCGGCGATGTTTCGGCGCTCGGCCTCGTCGAGTTCCGAACTGATCTCATCCACGACCTTGCGGGCCTCGGCGACACCCTCATCGAGAAGAGATTCCAGGCCGATGACGTCGCCCGCTCGGGTCTTGTAGGGTCGGCGATC
>JAYVYS010000411.1:0-2781 GCA_043784005.1 Isosphaeraceae bacterium | reverse complement strand
CGGCCCGAACTCCGAGGCCGCCTCGAAGCCATCGCCCGCGACGAGAAGGCCGTCGAACTGGCTTACAAACGTTACTATCCGAATATCACGCTCGGGCTGACCTACATGGACATGGAGAAGACCAACGCCGTCACCCCGAAAACGGCGAGCGGCACTCCGAACATCGGCCTTTTCGTCGCGTTCAACCTGCCGGTCTACCGCGACAAGTATCGCGCAGGGGTCTGTGAGGCGAAGGAGCGGGCCCTCGCCGACACCAAGCTCTATGAGGCCGAGCGGGACGAGGCGAGCAGCGAGATCAATGACTTCTTTACGCAGGCCAAGGTGCAGCAGGGCATCCTTTCTCTCCTCCGCGACAGCATCCTGCCCCGTGCCAAAGATACGCTGGAACTGGCCAAGAGCGACTACAAGACCAACAATGTCGATATCGCGACGATTCTCTCGTCACAGCGGGAGGTGCTGCAGGTCCAGATCCAGGTCGCTCAGGTCGAGGCGGAACTCGGCAAGGCACTGGCGTCGCTAGAGCGGGCTGTCGGCAGTCAGATCAATCAGCAGACGCTCAAACCGACGCCGACTGAGGCAGCAATCCACGCTACCCATTTGCCGCCCGAGCCCCATTGATCGCGATCCGGGGCTCGGACGACCCGCTGTGTTCACATCGACATTCCGGTTGCCGAGGAGGAAGGGGTCAGTAGGCTTGGCGGTTGACGGAACGGATAACCAATGCTCGGGGGCATCACTCCCATCCGGCCCGCACCCGACATCTTCCGCATCCCTCCCAGGCCCGTTCCGCCCATCAGACTTCCCTGCTGGAGCGTGAAGGGACGCCGTCCACCCATGCCTCCGGCGGTCTTGTTCATCGCACCCATCGCCCCACCTAGCCCGAAGGACGGCCGCGCTGTCTCCATCGTGGCGGCGGGTCGCGACCGGAACGAGAGCCCGCCGGCCTTCATGCTTGGCGACATCGCGGCTCCCAATCCGCCTGCGGCAGGTACAATCACGCTCCCTCCCATGCCCGACGAATCGACGATGTTGAAGCCTCCACCCATCGACGAGCCAGGGCCACCGGCCATCGCCCCGTATCCCCCCAGGATCACGCCGAGCCCTGGTTCTTGTGCCCTCGCGGCGATCGGGCCGAAAGCCATGCTTCCACCCACAAGTATCGCGATCACCAGAACGGTTCGCCAAGACACTCGCATGATTGCATCCTTTTTGTTTGTCCGCGCCGACATACCCGCCGGAATCGTCAGCGCCAGGGAATTCGCGATTAGCCTAAATCGCATCGCCCACTCCATGTTATCGGGCATCGGTCACGAAAGGTTCGATCGTCGGGGGAAGCGCGGGAAGATTGCAAGGTCGCAACGAAGAATGAAGAGAATTCATCTGCGGATCACGCGGATGAACACAAATCGGAGATCAAGTTCGGTGATTTATGGAGAAAGCGTTTTCGAGCCGAGGCGTAGGGTGGGCATGGCCCACCATCCTAAGATTATGCCATCAAGTCAGTTGCGTGGTGGGCGATGCCCACCCTACGGGCGATAAAGCGGTGGCGGTTACCAATAATGGGACATGAGTCATCCGCGCTTTCTATCATCCAATTCTTCACAAAAGCGCGGCAAGCTTGGCGTCGAGGAGTTGGCTGACGACGGCTGGGTCGGCCTTTCCGCCGGTCTGCTTCATCACTTGACCCCTCAAAAAGCCCTTCACGGCGTCTGGCTTCTTCTTGCCTCCCTTGAGGTCTTCGAGGGCTTTGGGGTTGGCGGCGAGCGCGGCGTCGATGGCGGCCTCGATCGCGGATTCGTCGGAGACCATTCCGTAACCGCCATCCTTGATGACCTGATCGGCCGATGCCCCGCTCTCGATCATCTTGGCCAGCACTTCACGCCCTTGGTTTGTGTTCAATTCCTTGCGCTGAACACGATTGACGAGATCGGCGAGGGTGTCGGGCTTGATGTTGAAATCGGCCAGAGGGATCTTCTTTTCCTTGATCGTGCGGAGGACGTCCTGCTGGACCCAGTTGCTGGCGATCTTGTATTCGCTGGTCGACTTCGCGACGGCGTCGTAATAGTCGGCGATATCCTCGCCTTGTTCGACCAAGACGTTCGCGTCGTAAGCGGACAGGCTGTACGCCGTCTCGAATCGGGTTCGACGCTGAGCGGGAAGCTCGCCGATGGTGGCGCGAACGCGGGCGACCCAGGCGTCGTCGACAACGACGGGAACGAGGTCCGGCTCGGGAAAATAGCGGTAATCGGCGGCGGTTTCCTTTTCGCGCTGAGGCTTGGTGACGCCTTCCAGGTCGTTCCAGCCGCGCGTGGTTTTGGGGGCGTCCTTGATGGTTTTGCCGTCTTCCTTCCACTTCTTGAACTGACGCTCAGCCTCATAATAAAGGGATCTCTCGACGGATCGAAAACTGTTCAGGTTTTTGATCTCCGCGATCGGTGTGGCGACGGTCTGGCCATCGACGTTGATATGAAGGTTGACGTTGGCGTCGCAGCGCAACGAGCCTTCCTGCATCTCGCAATCCGACACGCCGAGATAGCGAAGCGTGAGTCGCAATTCTTCGAGGCACGCACGCGCGTCTTCAGGGCTTCGGATCTCGGGCTCGCCGACGATCTCCAGTAGCGGGATACCCGCGCGGTTGAGGTCGACCTCAGAATACTCACCCGCGGCGTGGGTCAATTTCCCGGTGTCTTCTTCGAGGTGAACACGGGTCAATCGGCAAATTCCGCCACCCGTGCCATCCTTGCGCGGAGGGATATCGAGCCAGCCGCCGGTGCTGAAAGG
>JAYVYS010000410.1:0-2756 GCA_043784005.1 Isosphaeraceae bacterium | reverse complement strand
CGCAGGGAACAATCCATTCCCTGGACCGGGCGCGCGGAGCGAGACAAAGGCGCGCGAATCTCCGCCGACGCGACCCTACATCCAAAAAATAACACGGGGAAAAGCCGAGGACGAAAAATCCGACGAATTGACGAGTCGGTTGTCAGCGTCCGTCCGTCTCTTCAAGCGATCGTTGAAGGCCGCTCAACGCCGCGCGGGCCGGCTCGTCCTCATAGTCGGACCACTGACCGAACAAAAGCACCGTACGGCGATTCGTGCGAAAGCAACGGATCACGCAAGCACTCGTCATGTCCAGAGAGAAGAAATCCAGGTCGTGGCCGACGGCTTCATGACCATGGATTTCCTCTCGGATGGGAGATTCATCAAGGTCGGGGTATTCCTCGCGCATCGTGTCGAGAACTTCGCCCACGACGACTTCCGGCTCTGGCATCGATTCGTCAAGCGTCACAAGGACGAACGCTGGCCTGCCAGGCGATTGGAGTGAGATCGTCGTGACGGCCTCATCCTCAGAGACCTCGATTTCCCAGCCCGATGGATATTCGAAGCGGATTCCTCGGTCGTCAAAAATCGCTCTACCCATCGGACAACCTGATCACCAGTCGATTGATCAAACGTAAGACTCATGATGAAGTATGTGGTAGTGCGTCGAAACCTCGTATCGAGAAGCCCGATGGTTGACTTTGACCACTACCCTGCAATCCATCATGAACCTAACGCGTTTCCTATACACACAGAAATGCGTCACCCTGATTTCACGAATCGGGCTATCGATTTAATATAAAGCCCGTCCGAGTGATTATCCAGACGAGTCAACGGAGCTGGCATCACTCGCCGGAGGGCCTGCCCGCCGTGGCGGCCGTCTTTTCCTCTTCCGCATGCGAGTTTGCCGACGTGGTCGTCTGCCTTGAACGAGGCTTCTCCTCACGAGCGGCACGTGTCGCGGTCCGGGGCGGCGCGGGGCTCTCATAAACCGTCATCAACTTGGAGGATGACCAGATCCCGTGCCGCGTGTTTCCCGGAAAATAGACTGGCAGCTCAAGGGTCAACGGCGTGGCGTTGAGGAACCCCATCACGCTGATCGGATACTGAGAAACGTTCTCCATATCCCCCAGTCGCACAGGTTCCGCCAGCGGCAGCCCATTATTGCGATAGGCCTTTTCGCTCAGCTCAACGCAGTAATAGGTGGAGTCATCGGGGTTTAGATCATAATCGAAGGGAATCTGGCGGTTGTAAACCTCACGGAGAAACGCGAGTGCCTTGGGGATGTACGACGCATGTTCGGGCTTGACCCGTTTCACGCCGAAGCCGCCGATATTATCAAGCGTCCAGACGGAGAGAGGCTGTCGCCTCGGGCCGAAGTTGGTCATGTCGTAGACCATCACCTCTTCCTCCTCCATCGCGACGATCCCTGTGTGCGAAAACTGGCTGCCGCTGATCTTCGCCAGGAAGCGGCTAATGGGGAACCAGCCGCGGGCAATCCGGGCATCGCCCAAGCGGAACAGGATGTCGCCATCTTTGAGAACCTTCTTGCCCCAGACATCCCACTGTTTCATCGCATCGGTTTTGACGACGGGAGGGAAAAGCCCCTCCTTGCGAGCGGCGTTTGCCTCAGGGCCCCAGGGGTTCCCTTTGTATCCCGGCGGGACGAGCCGATCGGTCGATTCTTTGCCGTCGTGCCGACCGAAAACTGTCGCCACCAGCCAGATCAGAGTCATCATGGGGATGTTTCCTCACTCAGAAGTAAAAACCGCGGGCGAAGAAAGCGGGATATCGCGTTCATGGATACCCCGGGGCCGATCGAAGGCGTGTCGTGCCCGATTGGTTCCCCGCCGCTGAGTCCAATTTAACGATGCTGGTCAAGGGAAGTACGACAAAAACAAACCGCAGCGGGTTTGCGAAATCAGGGTGGGGTCGTGTCAGAGTCGGAGGTCTGGTGAAAAGCCAAAAGTCCATCTTGACCGGTGAACGACCATTTCGCAACCCTGTTGCCAAACCTGGCAGGGTCTGTTTCATTCTCCGAAGGACAATCGAAACGCGTGATCGGAAGGGCGAAATTTGACATCCGAGAGGCGAAGAACGTGACGCGCGTTTCAGAATTCTGTTTTTCATCGCGACGCACGTCTCGTAAATCCTGTCTTTTCTCGTTGGGTAACGAGGATGAAACCGCCCTGTTCGACCGGGAACGTTTCGATCCGAGGGTCAACTTTGGGTTGTGCCTAAGCCGGATTTGAAGCAAAGTAACCATATCATGTCGAGGTTGAGGAAAAAGGGAGAAAGCCGGGAAGATCGGGGCCTGATTTGCTTGTCTGGGTAAGTTGTGCGGATTTTATTGATTTTTCAGAGATTCGTTGAAGATTCCCGCCCGAGTCTCCGATGAAACGGAAGTGACGGGGTTTCCAAACCGAGAACGTGAGCCGGCAAGGATGCGGGCAAAAGCGGCCTCGGTGTCTGAGGAGAGTGGCTTTCCGCATGCGCAAAGGATGGCGCAAGCTACTGACTGGGCTCGGCTTCGGCCTGAGCTGGTTCTTGTCGGGAGCGACCGCTCCTTGTCCCGCCGCATGGGATGGGAGTCGCCCGGTCAAGCTGACCATCGAAGTCGCGTGGACGGCCCCCACCCCCGCCGACTCATCGAGCGGAAAAGACGGGCCCGAGGTCGACTTTGAAGTCTCCGAGGGACGGATCATTGAGGTCGTCGCGACGTCGAGGGGTTTGCCGGGGTCTCGAGGACGGGGACCCGAGCGCAAGTCGGCGACTCT
>JAYVYS010000409.1:0-3119 GCA_043784005.1 Isosphaeraceae bacterium | reverse complement strand
GAACGCTATCAACAACTCTTTCGCGACAACAACCTCGCCGCACGCATCTTCGACAACGTCACCACGCGACTCATCGAATCTCTCGACCTCGACGTCTCCCGACAACGTCTCGACTCGACACACGTCTTCAGCCATATGGCCACCTTCGGTCGAACCAAGCTCATGGCCGTGGCCATCAAGCGGTTCTTGACCCAGCTTCAGCGACACGATGGTGAAGCCTACGACGCCCTCCCCGAAGACTTCCGCAAACGCTACACGCCCGCGCAATCGCGACTGTTCGCCGACGCCGAGGCCCGCGCCCGCTACCGCCAACAAGCCGCCGAAGACCTTAATTTTGTGATCACTCATTTCGCTAATCGACATGATCATACAATCAGATCTACCTATAAGGCAATGACCACAATCTTTGGTCAGCAGTGCGAGGTCCGTGACGACAAGATCGTCGTGAAGGCCAAGACCGGCGGCGACTGCGTCCAGAACCCGTCCGATCCCGACGCCACCTACAGCGGCCACAAAGGGTCGGGCTATCAAGTGCAAATCACCGAAACCTGTGTTTCGGAAAATGAGGTGCAACTAATTACAAGCGTCCTGCCGCAGACCGCGTGTGAGCCGGACGCGGCGGCGTTGGTGCCGATGCTCGACCAACTCGAGGACGCCGGATGGCTGCCTGAGGAACTTCTGACCGATACGCTTTACGTCGGCGACGACAACGTCGAGGCCGCCGCAGCGCGGGGCGTGGACCTGATCGGTCCGGTCCCCGGCCGCGCGCCGGAGCGAGTTCCCGATGCGCTGACAGTCGACGATTTCGCCTGGGATGAGCGGACCGGGACGATAGGAACCTGCCCCGCGGGACACAAACCGACATCGCGTTCGCACGACCGAGCAACGGCGACGACGCGAATCGAGATGCCGGTGTCGGCCTGCTGTGAGTGCCCATTTCGGCAGCAATGTCCGATCATCAATACACTTGATGGCAAGTTCACGTTGGTATTTACTGATAAAGATCGGCGACTTGCGGCGCGGCGATTAGAAGAGTCGACCGAGGTGTTCAAGGAGCGTTACACGCTTCGCTCAGGGATCGAGTCGACGAACAGTGGATTGAAGAATCGACTCGGCTTGGGGCAGTTACGGGTGCGAGGTCGCGGTAGTGTTTTTCGCGTGCTTCTGCACAAAGTTGCGGGCTGGAACGTTCTGCGAGCGGCGGCCTCGGCGAAGCTCCGCGTGGGTGAAGACCCAAGTGGCCCAGACACTGAAAGAGGGAGAATCTCGGTCAACTGCGGGGGTTTGCACCCCTGTTTTTGGGTTGTGGAAAACCTTCTTGGATGCACGTGGCGTTCATCACGAAGGTTACCACGGTTTTTCAGCTTTTCGCGTTGCCTAATCACAAATTGCGCCTGCTCTCCAGCGGGGTTCTGTCGGAGACGTCAAGTTTACCCACATTCTTGATCGCTTACTTCAAGCCTGTCATCCGCGTTTCACGCATTTGGCGACCGCATCATGATATACTTTACTGATGTTCATATTCAGTTTTATTAGGCACTCCGTCGTTCTGCGCATCCACGCAGTGGCCGCGCGGCGAGCCGATGCTCCTATCCCGGCTCTGACCACCGACATGGAAACGGCCGTTACCTTTCCGTCTGCCTCACTTTGCGGCCGAAACGCCGTAGAAGGTAAGGCGATCTCACCGAGAATGCGCTCAAGAATGGCTTCACCGCCGAAATCTTCGCCCACCCCGACGAAGTAAGTTGGGTGGGTCGAGTCAGCGAAGACGCACCACTCGGGTTCACCCTCGGATCATAGGACCCCCCGCGGACATCCACAATCGCTTCTCACCCGCGGAGGGGGCGTCTTCGCTGACTCGACACACCCGATCTGGTTTCCGATCGCCATCCACCGGTTTTCGAGGCCGCCCAACGGTGCTTTCTCGATACTATCGAAGGAGGAGCTTCCCTCGATCACCGGAATCGAACCGTGAGCTCCTTGGCGCGGCGCGTTGTGAACAAAACGCGGCGCGGGGGATGGCGGAAGGTTTTCACGGTCAAGCGCGTGGACCCGCGCGAAAACTCCCCCGACGCTCTTTGACAACTCGACCGTCGCACCGAACGACTCAATTCGGGGAAGTCGGCGATCGCCCGGAGCAACACGCGAACTCCCCGAACGAAGCCGATCCGCAGCGCAAATGAACTCGATGGTAAACCGTGCAGGCTGAATTCCTACCGCGAGTTCCCCGAACGAAGCCATTTCGGGGGGCAATCGGGAGGTTTGGGTCAAGATGAACGGCCCGGATCGTCCCTCAGGGGCGCTCCCCGAACGAAGCCGTTTCGAGACGGACCTCGGAAGACGAGTTGCGGGTTTCGATGTCCCGGGTCGAATTCCCGAACGGACCCATAGTCTTGACGCCGCCGTCGGGAACAAAGGCGGGATCAAGGCCGTTGCGCCGAACGAACCCATCTATCCGTTTTGTTCGGTTCGCGATCCCAGGCATTTTTTGGAGAATCGGCCCGAGAAACCTGACGCCGTTCCGCCTTGCCGACCGCTTGATTGGGTTTTACGAAACGAAGCCGAATAGGTCGGCGGGTCGCAGTCAACGCGGATTATGCCAGAGAGTTACGTCACGTGGAACGGAACGGTTTTCGGGATCAACGACAAGAGCGATGGCCACCTTTCTCTTCGTCGCTTTCCAAACCCATGTCCCCAGACAGAGTTTCGCATTATTGCGAAATTAACGCCTTGATATTCTTCACAAAAATGCGAAGACTGAGAGACCCATAAGGGATGAGGAGTGTCGGCGGATGCCCAGGATCGAAGTTGTTTTCTATCGCGATGACGACGGCTCGGTCCCCGCACTCGAATGGATTGAAGGCTTGCCCCCCAAGGCCCGGCTCAAATGCTTTGTCCGGCTCGGACGACTTCGCGAACGGGGGCACGAGCTTCGCCGACCCGAGGCGGACTTCCTCCGCGACGGAATCTACGAACTGCGGGTCAGCCTGAACCACGTCCAGTACAGGCTGCTGTACTCCTTTTCGACGAGCAAAAGTCCCCACCGGGAGGACGACGCCAAAGTCCTCAAACCAAAAAAGTCGGAGAAGATGAGATCCGCAACGAAAGGACGCGGAGAA
>JAYVYS010000408.1:0-3501 GCA_043784005.1 Isosphaeraceae bacterium | reverse complement strand
GGTACTGGCGGGCCATTCGGGCCTGGGGCCGTGCAGAGTCAACGATAAAGGCTGATCGAAGCCGGCTTCCCGGATTGCGCGGCGGAGCTTGAGGTAGACCTCCGGAGAGTGGAGCGGCTGATCGTCTCGCTCCGGCTCGTCCATCATGTTGATCGACACGAGGTTCGTGAGTTTCGCGGCGTCCTGAAGAACCTGCGAAACCGTGCTCCACGGTGTGTCTCCGTTCCACCAGTTCGGCCAGACGACGCCAAGTCCCAACGAATCAATTACGGTGGCATACCCCTCGAAATTGGGGAAAATCCGGGTGAATTCCAACGCTTTCATGTACTCGAAATCGGCCTTGGCGAAGGTCTCGTCCATGTACATCTCGAAGCGTTGCGTGACGCCCGTGCCCGCGCGGATCGGTCGTCGCCATGCCAACGCTTCGAGCCCCAAGAATCGAGTCAAAGAGGACGTCGGCTCGTCAGGCTCCAGGTTCTCATATAACACCTGCGAGAGTCCTTAAAAAGTCGTTATCCACGGTCACTCAAATCGGCGAAGCGAGTATCCTGGCGTTCGGACCGACACGTATCATAAACCCTTTGCGTTAATATTCATCAATAATTATTGATGAATTCGCCGCAACGGAACGCTTTTCGACGATCGATTCCGCACATCATTTGAACCTTCGCGAAGCTCGACGGCAACTCTCCCGCGGTGGAATCGGAGCATCTCGCCGGAAAGTCGGGGGGAACATGGGTTGGTGAATGACGGCCGGGGTGTTTGAACGGCGGCGTCAGACCCTTGAACTTAGCGAGATCGATGCCAAAGATGGTTGCCAGAGCGCTTGCCCCGGAAGTGGAAATCGCCGGAGTGCGATCTCTCGGGAGTCTTCATATGTTCGTTTTTATCGCCTACTTCGCCGCGCTGAGCGCGTCTTTCGTTCAAGCGAACCAACCCGCCGAAGCTCGAACGCTTGAGAGCCCGGCCGAGTTGAAAGGAATATGGAAACTTGTCTCCATTGAGATCAACGGAGAGCGAACCGCGTTTACCGAAGGCCGGCCGAGGTGGGTGATCCAAGGGGAAACCGTGCGATACGGCGGTGAGGATCTCGCGGTCTTGAGTGCGGACTCCACAACGACGCCGAAGATCTTCGACCTGAGATTCTTCGACCCGAAGAAGATTTATGAGGGAATCTACACTCTTGAGAAGACGACTCTGAAAATCTGCCTCAACGCCCAGACCGAGGGGGTGAAGGAACGGCCCGGTGTCTTCTCCACCGAGGGTCGAGAGAAGTGGCGGCTCTTGGTCTTTGAACGCGCCGAGGATCAAGATGGCGACGTGACCGAGGGCCTTCGCGGTTACGTCGGCATGGCCCTCAAAATCGACGAGGACAACAACAACGAGATCGTTGTCGGAGGTGTTCTCGACGGCAGCCCCGCCCGGAAAGGGGGATTACGGGCCGACGATCTGGTTCTCCGGATCGCGGGTTCGGAAGTCACGAACCTGTTACCCGCAGTCGAGGCTGTCCGCCGGACGAAACCGGGAAGCGATCTGGTCGTCAGCGTTAGGCGTGACGGCAAGGATCTCGACATCACGGTGAAGGTAGGGTTTCAGCCGTTTTACGTACTCGCGCAACTGGAATGAATCGTCAATGAAAGCCGAGAAACGCGGAAATTTGGAGAATTTACCGCAAGCCGCCTCTCGGACTCGAACCGAGGACCTGCTCATTACGAATGAGCTGCTCTACCAACTGAGCTAAGGCGGCGTTTCACTTCATTTCACGCCCAAACGTTGACACACCCAGGAGAATCTTCGGGGGTGAAAAACCCTTGCATTACAAATGCGGTGCAATGCCCGTCGGGCGACATTTTGGAGCGAAAAGCTATCTTAAAGGTCCATTCCTGGAGTGTCAAGACGAGCGGCGAGCGCGGGAGGATTGCAAAGTCGAGAGAAAACAGACTTACATCAAACTTTTTATGTTGACAACCCGCCGGCGCGCCCGAGAAGATGCAATGCGTCGTTTCCGGACTGATGCGCGGCGTCGGCGGGGCTTGTTTTGTTCCGCTTGAGATGCCTCGCGTGCAGCGAACTACCGTGGCGCGGTGGAAAAGACGGACGCAAGGCAATCGAGCCTCGCTCCTATGGATTCCGGCAGGTCTTGGCTTTCTTCCGAGACCGATCCGGACAATTTCTCCCGTCTCAGTCTTCCTCACTCCCCGAATCGGCGATGTAGCCCGGGGTAGGTCGTGAGAACGTACGGACTGGCCGGAAGACGACACGTTGCCAGGGATGGTAAGCGAAGGAGCCTGTGCCATGTCGAATTGTCGATTCGACGACCTTTGGTCGACGGCGGCGCACGATGGCGCGTCGTGTCCTATCGGCCTTTCCGGAAATCGACCCGGCCAAAATCGCAGTTCCGAGGTCGACGAGTTAATGGACGCTTGGTTCCACGAGCGGACCGATCGGATCGAATGCTCGCTGATCCTCGAACAGGCCGGGAAACTTCTCTCTGGACTGCTCGCCGAAGGAACGGTCACTCCCAAGAAACGTCGCGAGGCGTGCCGCGTCATTCGCGCGATCCGAAAACAACTTCGTGATAAGCCCGGTGAGCCCGGCCCTTGAAGGGATCGTCGCTCAACCCGGTTAGTTTGATTCACCGAGGGGCGATCAAGGGGCGTGATCGGAAAAACGAAAGTCGAGACATTCGTTTCAGGCGTTTGTTTTTCAATTCGACTCTTGAATCCTGTCTTTTCCCCTGGGGTAATGAGGATGAAGCGGCCTTGGTGGGATAAGAGGTCGCGATGGACCGGCCGGAGGGAGGGACTCCGTTCCGGCCGTGTCGAAAAAGCGATTCGGGACTCACTCACTCACTCACGGTCGCCTACGTCAGTTGATCAGAACCTTGACAACCTTGGCAAGCTCCGCGCCCGTCTCGCTCAGCCCATAGAAGTTGTTCTTCCCCTGACGTCGCGGGATGATGATACCTCCGTGGCGCAGCAGGGCGAGGTGATGGCTGACCGCGGGCTGGCTCTGGCTGAGCTGCGCGCAGAGCGCACCGACATGTTGTTCACCTTCGGCCAAGGTCATCACAACCTGTAACCGGGTGGGGTCGCTGACGTGCTTGAGAAGCATTGAGGCACGCTGTGCGATCTTCAAGCGCTGTCCGGCCTCTTTATCGGCCTTCGCTTTCGCGGTCGCGCTCTTGGGCTTATTTGTCGCGGTCTTCACGGAGTCGATCGTCTCCATTGTCGCGGTCTCCTGAACCGGGCTTGTAAAAGGCCCGTCGCCAATGGGTCGCCAGCGAACCTCGGTTGCACGGACACACGCGGTCCGGGCTGATTCATCGTCGCGGCGGTTATCTCCGCCACACTCAGACTTCGGTCTTCGCTTTCGCGAACGCCAAAAGATCCCCATGCATCATGGGTGTGAGTGCTTAAACACAATCCTAGGTGATGGTCGACCCATGTGGAAACCTAATCTATCAAAGTTCCCATAAGTCACAACGTATTTCCTCATGTC
>JAYVYS010000407.1:0-2294 GCA_043784005.1 Isosphaeraceae bacterium | reverse complement strand
AACTCGACTGGGCCTCAAAAACGCTGATGTTCCTCTTGGCTGCTGGAATTTCTCGACCGAACTCCTTATTCGTCATCACGTTAGTGTGCGCTGGCCCTGTCCTGCGAAGCTGGAAATAGCTGGTGGATGACTGTCCTCCGGAGAGCGCGAAGTTATACGCTTTCAACCCGAGATGCTGTTCAATGATCAAGGGGATGACGCCGTGGTTGACGAGGCTATCTCCAAAGCAGAGCACGTCATACCTTGAGGCTTTGTTCGCGGCGTGGCCACTGAAGCGCCATTCCCAGAACCAGCCGGTCTTGTAGTCGATTTCGTTTCGCGCCACCAGGTCCTCGACAAGCCCCACGAGGGCCAACATTCCCAAAAAACCTTGAGGAAACCAGAGTTTCGCGGCGATCCGAAAACGACGTACCACTGTTCGATCCTCACTCTTGGTACGGTTCGACCGATACGCAGCCGGTCATAGCAGGTTCTTGATATTGCGACTAGGTCGAAATTTTCGTCTTTGTCTTCATTGTTCCGACAGAAACTTGCGAACCGAGAGAGGGTTTCCGCCGCGAATTCCTCTATTCAAGATGCCCCAATTTTCATAGAAGAAAGTCCGTATCCGTGAGGTCGCGGCGAGAGGCTTGTTCGTTTTTTCAAGGATTCACTTCGAGAGCCGCCCCTTGATGACCCGGCATCGCGGGTTGTCGCACAGGGCGTTTTGGCTCGTAAGCCAGGGATGTTCCGATGGATTCAAACGGCGTTGAGTCCGGGTCGGAGAAGGGGATTCTCGCGAAACGGCGAGCCGCTCGGGGGCCTCACGTGAGGCCGACACCCGCCGCATCGGCAAGCGCGCCGCCGACATCGTTAGTCTCGCGAACGTTGAGCCGGATGTCGTCGATGATCCGGGGAGGGCTCTGGCTTACCCGTGCCGGGGGGCTTCGCCAACGGTTGGATCAACGCGAACAGATCGAAAATCAGCGATGGGTCGAACTGAACGCCAGGCTTGAATCGTTGACCCATATCGCCTGGATGGCGTCGCACCGAGCCGAGGAGATCGACACCCGGCTGCGATCGCGGTGTCAGGTGTTTGGCCAGAACATGTTCATTGACCCGGGCGACTCGATCGTCTCGCCGTTCCTGTTACGAGACGGCTATTTCGAGCCGTTTGAGACGGCCGTCATGGAATCGGCGATCAAGCCGGGCGATGTGGTCCTCGACATCGGCGCGAACATCGGCTATTACACATTGATCTTTGCCAAGCTCGTTGGCGAGCAAGGCAAGGTTTATGCGTTCGAGCCCGATCCGTCGAACTTCGCGCTCCTCAAAAAGAACGTCCGGGCCAATGGTTACCGCAACGTGGTCTGCGTGCCGAAAGCCGTTTCCGACGTTGCGGGTCCGCTCTCGTTGTTCCTTTGCCCCGACAACAAGGGCGACCATCGCATCTATCCATCGGAAGATACACGCGCGACTGTGGGCATCGAGGCGCTGCGGCTGGACGACTACTTCGCCGACTATGAAGGCGTGATCAATTTCGTGAAGATGGATATCCAAGGCTCCGAGTCGCGCGCCCTGCGAGGCATGGTCGGGCTGCTGAGCGCCCATCCGGAAGCCAAACTTGTCACCGAATTTTGGCCCGCCGGGATTCACCGCTGCGGTGATTCCGGGCGTGACTATCTTGATTGCCTGGAAAGGCTCGGCTTCCGCCTCCTCCACATTGATGAGAATACTGAGACGTGTTCACCGACGAGCGCTGACGAATTTCTCGCGCTTTATCCCGGCGACGACGAGCGTTTCGGGAACCTTTACTGCGTTCGTGCGTAGTCACGATTCAATCCGGCAAGGAATAATTCGATGAAACTGGTCGCCGGCTGTGGACCGAAGCCTGTTCCCAAAGGTTGGGTGGGCATCGACATTGAACCGGAATACGTCAAGCGTGCCCGGGAGTGCTCTCCCGACGCGACCGTCATACTTGGCGACATCCTCGCCCTGCCGATGGAAGACAACAGTGTCGACGAGGTGGTTTGCTGGGAAGTCTTCGAGCACATCGAACAGCAAGACGGCGTCATCGACGAGCTGGCGCGGGTCTGCAAGCCGGGGGCGACCTTGCTTCTGAGCACTCCATTGATGCACGTCGAGAAATTTCTCAGCGCGATCTCACAAAATTATCGTGAAAGCGTGTTGATCCCACATCATCAGAACTGCTTGCACCCTCGCGAAACCCTACGCAAGGTGCGCCGGAAGTTTGATGTGGAGAAGGTCTGGTATGCCCCCGAGGCCTTCGCGTTTTGCTTCACGGCCGCGCTGGT
>JAYVYS010000406.1:0-3976 GCA_043784005.1 Isosphaeraceae bacterium | reverse complement strand
GGAAAAGGCGGAGAACTTTGGCGAAGGTGTAATCTTGTCTTCACCGTTTGATCCCACTTGAGCTCCGTCAAGGCGATTTCTTCTGGACCCATTGCCCGGATGATTCGGATTTATGTCCGGCACCGGCGGTGGGTTCTTTTTCTTTGTGGCTCGGATCTTTCGTCGGTCCTGGATGTCACCGTGAGATCCGATAAAACACTAACGATTAAGACTCTCCGAGCGCGATCCTCGCGTCCGGAACCTTGATGATGAGACGACCTGTCACGACTGAGCGTCGTCGGTGTCGTCGCATTGTTGTACGAATGTTTACAATGAAATTGTAAAGAAATCGGTAGATGGATGCCGAGGTTCCGGCATCCTTTGGTGCCATGGGATTTCAATCATGCGACGAGTTTGCAATCTCAAAGTCTTTGTGGGCTTATTGGTCGTCATCCTGTTGGGCGGGGTGGCGATCCATGTCGTTCATAAGCTTCAGGTAGGTCGAAGTGGGCGGGCGAACTATGACGAGGCGATGCGTCGTGAGGCGAAGGGAGAGCTTCTCGAGGCGTTGAAGTTCCTCAAGATGTACGTGATGTATGACCCTGACGACCTCGACGCGATGACGAAGTATGGCGACCTTATCGGTAAGCTTGCGCAGGAGCCTGTTGAGAGACGGGCGTCGATGCTGATCTACGAAAAAGTGCTTGCTATGGACCCGACCCGCGAGACGCTTCGCCGAAAAGTGGTGTCGATGGCGCTGGAGATCGGCCTCCCTTCCGAAGCGATCGGGCACCTCGACATATTGATCAAGGAATACGCAAATGAGGCTGGGCTTGAAGTCTCATTGGGGCAATGTTACGAGTCACTTGGCAAGTTCGACGAAGCGGCCGATCATTTCGAACAGGCGTTGCAAAAAGACCCTCACCTGATTGATGGCTACGAGCGATTGCTGAGGTTGACGGAGCGGCATCCTTCCAAAGCCCGTGATATCGCCAAGCTCCTGGATCGATTCGTCGAGGCGAATCCCGGCTCCGCGACAGCGCTCCTGGAGCGTGGACGCCGCAAACGAGCGACGGACCCGGACGAGGCTGGGAACGATCTCTCCCGCGCCCGGGAGCTCGCGCCGAACGACGCGGACGTTTTGCTCGCAAGCGCGGGTCTCGAACAGCTTCTCAAAAAGACGAAGGCGGCCAAGGCCACGCTCGATCGAGGAGTCTCGCTCCATCCCAAAGATCCCCGCTTTTATCTCGATCTCGCCCACCTGGAACTCAAGGCGATGAAGCCCGAGGCGGCGGTGAACTGTCTGAAGAAGGGGCTGGAGGCGACCGGTTCGGCAGTGGAAATTCAGTGGATGCTAGCAAACCTCGATCTTGATGTCGGTCGTTTGAAAGAGGCGGAGGGACTGATTGATGACCTCCGCGCGCGGAAAGTACCGGCAAATGTCGTCGCCTTCCTCAATGGCCGGCTTGAGATGAGCCGGGGCCACTGGTCGGAAGCGGTCAAGATCTTTACGACGTTCAGCGAGGGGCCTACCACACCCAAGGTAGCGCCCGAGGTGGCACTTCAGTCGGCCCTTTACGAGGGCCGTTGCCACGAGCAAACGGGCGACAATTCCCATGCGGAAACAGCGTTCCGCCGAGCCTGGAAACTCGATCCCCAATCGACTCCCGCGCGACTGGGTCTCGCCACCGCATTGGCAAAGCTCGGACGCTGGGATGAGTCGCTGGCGGTCTATCGCGAGCTGGTCACTGAGGTTCCCGTCGTCAAGTTGTCGATGGCTCGCATTATGGTCGAAAAGAATCTGAACCAACCTCCGGAGCGACGGTACTGGAAAGAGATCGAGGCGCTGCTCAAGGAGATCGCGACAACCGATCCAGACTCGATCGATCTCGCACTGACACGAGCAGCGATGCTGGTCGGGCAGGACCGGCTGTCGCTTGCGAACGAGGTCTACTCCAACCTGAAGGATCGTCATCCTGATCGCGTCGATTTCTGGCTTCTCCTGACGGACTTGCGCCTGCGTGAAGGCAAGCCGGCGGAAGCGCTTTCGCTTCTCGACGCCGCCCGAGAAAAGCTTGGAGATCGCGTGGAACTGCGAGTGGCGCGGGCCTACCACGGGGCTAAATTTGGAAGTTTGGATGACGCCGAGACTCTGAAGTCGCTCGAAGCAGACGCATCCAAATATAGTGACATTGATCAGACTCGGCTCTTTCGCGCGATCTCCGCGGCGTACCAGCGCCTGGGTTCAAGGCGAGACGCCGCACGTCTCTGGACTCGCCTCGCGGAACTTGAACCCGACGATCTCGACGTTCAGTTTTCGCTCTACCAGACGTCGCTTCAGTCGGGTGATGAGACGGCCGCGGCCGCGGCGGCGAACGCTTTATCCGCGATCCGCCGGGTCGACGGTCCAGACGGCCCCGTCGCCATGGTCAGTAGCGCACTGCCGCTTCTCACGACGGCCAGGACCGGTGATTCCAGCAGGATTGCCGAGACCCGGTCGCTGCTGCAGAATACGATCGCGCGAAAGCCAGGCTGGCCGACTCCGATCCTCATGCTTGCGGAACTTGGTGAAATCACCGGTGACCGAGAGGAAGCGTTGCGATACAACTTGGCAGCGATCGAGGCCGGCGTGCGTGATCCGCTCGTAATCCGTAAAACAATCGGCATGCTTTTCGCAGGTCGAAGATTCGATGATGCGGATCGGTTGCTTCGTTCCCTGGGCGATCGAGCCTCTCTCCCCGGAGAGATCCGCAGGATGGCCTACTTCCTTTCGCTTCGTAACGACTCGCTGAACGATGCGATCGCATCGGCGAGGGCCAGTGTTGCCAAGGGATCGAAAGAACCTGGTGATTACCTCTGGCTGGCGCAACTTCTTACCGCCTCGAAGCAATCCGATGAGGCGGAGCCGCTCTTGAGAAGGGCCATCAAGCTTGATGCAAGCCGGCCCGAGCCCTGGCTGACACTCACCGCCTATCTTACCCGCGCGGGACGTGCCGACGATGCGAGGAAGGCTGTTGAAGAAGCGAGGCCCAATCTCCTTGCCGCGAATCAAGTGATCGCTCTCGCATCGTGTTATGAGGTTATCGAAAAATTCGATCAGGTCGAGGATTTGTATCGCTTGGCGTTGAAGGACGCACCGCGAAACGCCGAAGTGCTGCGGCTTTATACGGAGTACAGCCTTCGGCAAGGGAAATCGACCGAGGCCGATGGATTGTTGAAGACTCTTGTGGCGATGGAGGACACCGCACCTCGCGAAGCGTCGTGGGCGCGTCGGACCGTGCTGATACGGCAGTGTCAAGGAGCGGATGATGATCAGCTCAAGCGCCTGCTGGACCAGTTTCGCGAAGAATCACAGAAGGGTCCCGAGCGGCAAGACGATCGCATGAGCGACCGACAGGCCATCGGTCTGGTCCTTGCGAACCAGCCTCTCAGGCCTCATCGAAAGGAAGCGATCACGCTCTTGCAGGGGGGCGTCGACGGGGGTTATTCCTCGGCGGACGACGATCTTCTTCTCGCTCAGCTCTGCGAGGAGCAAGGCGACTTCAAGCGGGCGCAGGAACTTGTCGACCGATTGCTACTTCATCAAAAAGATCATCCGCGTTACCTCGAATGTCGGGCGCTGCTCTTGATCCGTAGCGGCCAACGCGTGCTGGCACGTAGCGACGCTCAACGACTCAAAACGTTAGCACCTCAAGATCTCACGACCGTGGAAATCGAAGCGAGACTGTTCTCGGCGGAGGGCCGCCATGCTGAGGCTGTCTCGATCCTTGAGAATGCATTGAAAGATCAACCTCCCGCGTTGCGATCGAGGGGCGCGGCTCTGTTGGAAGAACTTGGAAGCGAGCCAGCCCTTCGCGCGGCGGAAACCATCCTTCGCAAAGCGACCGAGGCCGACTCAGACCACGCGGCTCGTCTGAAACTCGCACTTTTTCTGGGGCGGCGGGGAAAGCACGAAGAGGCATTTGGGCTCTGGCGGAAAGCCTGCTCAGACGGCCCG
>JAYVYS010000405.1:0-3221 GCA_043784005.1 Isosphaeraceae bacterium | reverse complement strand
ATTCGAGTCGCAAGGGGGAGATATGGTCGGGCAGACACCGTTGATCGAGAAGCTTCGCGAACTTGCCAGAAACATGTGGTGGACGTGGCAGCCAAACGTGCTGGGCCTCTTCCGCGAACTCGACCCGACGCTCTGGCGCGAGGTCGACCACAATCCGGTCGAGTTCCTCAAGCGACTCTCCCCGGAACAACTCGTGAAACGTTCGTCGGAAATGGCGCTCGACTCGCGGATTGATTATGCGTTCCGTCGACTTGCCGAGTACCTCAAGAACAACGATTCCTGGGGTTCGGTTCACGCGGCATCGCTCCGGTCGCGTCCAGTGGCCTACTTCTCCGCCGAATTCGGTCTCCACGAAAGCCTTCCGATCTATTCGGGAGGTCTTGGTGTCCTGGCGGGGGACCATCTGAAGAGCGCGAGCGACCTGGGTATCCCGCTGATCGCCGTCGGCTTGGCCTATGCCCAGGGATATTTTCGCCAATCGCTCGATGAGCACGGATGGCAGCAAGAGACGTACCTCAATAACGACCCGGATATTCTGCCGATCGAACAGGTTTTCACCAGCGACGGCAAGGAGTTGCGGGTTTCCATCGATACCCACGCCGGGGTGTTGCACGCGAGGGTCTGGCGGGTGGAAGTCGGCAGGACGACCCTCCTGTTGCTCGACTCGGCGGTTCCCGAGAATAGTGAATACGACCGCGCGCTCACCGCAAGGCTCTATGGTGGCGACGCCAGGGTCCGGATTCGCCAGGAGTTGCTGCTGGGGATCGGCGGCGTTCGTGCGTTGCACCTTCTAGGGATCACCCCCTCGGTGCTCCATCTGAACGAAGGCCATAGCGCGTTCGCGGGCCTGGAGATGATCCGGCACGAGATGGAGGAGACGGCGGTTCCGTTTGGTGAGGCGGTGCGCAACGTCGCCCAGATGACCGTGTTCACGACGCATACTCCCGTGGCCGCGGGTCACGACCGGTTCCCCGCCTCGCTCGTCGAGGAACATCTGGGCAAATTCCGTGAACGGCTCCACCTCTCGTACGACGATTTCATGGGTCTGGGCCGTGTTTATCCAGGCGATACCAATGAGCCGTTCTGCATGACGGTGATTGCCTTGAAGCTCTCAAGACATGCCAACGGCGTGAGTGCCTTGCACGGGACGGTCTCTCGGCGGATGTGGCAACCGCTCTATCCGAACAAGACCGAAGAAGAAGTGCCGATCGGGCATATCACCAACGGCGTCCACGTGGGTTCGTGGGTCGCGCCTCAAATGGCTCTCTTGTTTGATCGCCACCTCGGTGCCGACTGGCCCAAACGCCAGCGCGACCCGATGACCTGGGAAGGGATCAGGGGTGTCGAGGACGCCGAGCTTTGGGAGACCCAGCAAGTCTTGAAAGCCCGACTGATCGATTTCGTCCGCCGCCGCGTGGTCGCGCAAGCGAAGCGTCGGGGTGAAAGCGATGAAGCGGTGAGAAAGGCCGGGACGGTCTTGAACCTGAACGCCCTGACCATCGGCTTCGCGCGTCGGTTCGCGACCTACAAGCGGGCGGGTCTCGTGCTAAGGGACGTCGAGCGCACGGCGGAGATCATCAATGCTTCCGACCGTCCGGTTCAGCTCATCTTCGCGGGCAAGGCCCACCCCGAGGATCAGTACGGCAAGGAACTGATCCAGAACATCGTGAAGCTGACCAAGCAAGAACCGTTCGTCGGCAAGGTCGTCTTCGTCGAAGACTACGACATGAACGTCGCGCGGCAGTTGGTTCAAGGCGTGGACGTCTGGCTGAACAATCCGAGGCGTCCGCAAGAAGCGAGCGGTACATCGGGCGAGAAGGCCCTCTTGAACGGTGCCTTGAACTTCTCGATCCTCGACGGCTGGTGGGCCGAGGGTTACGACGGCACCAACGGTTTCGCGATCGGGACCGGGCAAACCCACGCGGTTGTCGCGCAGCAAGATGAACGCGACCACAAGGCCTTGATCGAGACACTTGTGGATCAAGTTGTTCCCCTCTATTACGACCGCGACGGCAGCGGCTTGCCCCGCGGCTGGATCGCCCGCCAGAAAAACGCGCTGCGCTCGATGGGCTGGCGTTTCAACGCCGAGCGAATGGTGATGGACTACGTGATGAACTGCTACCTGCCGGCCGCGAGCGGGTTGTCTTGCTCGATGAAGATGTGAGGATTCTGGGCGGCAGGGAACGGTCGACGGGCATAGAATGGAGAGAGAATCGAGAATCGGGATTCGAGAGTCCAAATTCGAGGTCCCGGTCCGGGATCGACGGCGTCGGCCGCCGGGATGAATTTGTGATCTTCAATCTCGATTCTCGATTCTCGTTGGAGTCGACCGGAAATTCGATGAGACTTCGGATGAGAGGGAGTTGTCATGGGAAGTGATTTGAATATGACGGGCGTGAGTTCAGGGACCTTTCCGCGGATGAAGGGCTCTGCGTTTGGATTTGCCGTTTCTGCTGAAACAGATGCGGAGATCGATCGCCTCGCTCATGCGATCGGAGGAAGCAAGGAAGACGTATTCTCTCGAGCTTTGGCCCTTCTGAAATTGGCGGTCGAAGCCAAGACTCGAGGGAAAAGAGTCGCCATCATTGACGCGGAAGACCACATCGACACCGAGATCACCGGCATTTGACGCTCCCTCCAGACTATCGAGGAAATGGGAATGATAGGAAATGGTAACGAAAGCAGATCTTGCCGACCTGGCGAAGTCGTCTAAGTACAGCTTTTCGAGCCTGGACTCTCCCCAAGAGATCGACGCGAGAATCCGCCGAGAAGACGATGAAGCCCGTCACCAGCGCAAGAAAGAACTGATGATTCTTTGGGCGATCGTGGTGGTTGTAGGCCTCGTTTCGTTTGTCTGTGTCGTCATCATGTTTCTTAATTATTCGTCTGCGGACAGTGTCAAATTGGCGACGACCCTTCTCACGACAATCATCGCAGGTGGTGTTGGTTACATGACCGGGAAAGGAAGCCGGTCGTGATCGGGCTCCTCGATAAGTGGCAAACCTGATGGCGACCATTGGCTCGATTCCAGCCGAATCAAGAGTGTTGCTCACGAACATCTCCTGGTCACTCTATCAGGCGATCGCCGAAGCCAAGGGCGACAGGCCAGCACCGCGTCTATCTTATTTAGACGGGACGCTGGAACTCATGAGCCCTTCCTATTGGCATGAAGCGTTATCGCGTCGAGTCGGAATTTTCGTACTCATGATGGCGAGAGGACT
>JAYVYS010000404.1:0-3820 GCA_043784005.1 Isosphaeraceae bacterium | reverse complement strand
CAGTGACGATGAGACGACGTCGGGTCGCGGTCATGGCTTTTTTTTCAAGGCCTCCTGAAGCATGCGACGGTCGAGGGCCAACTCGGCGACGAGCGACTTAAGTCGGCCGTTTTCGGATTCGAGTTCTGAAACTCGCAGTTGTTCATGTGATAACAAGTTCTCCTGGAGTGCTTTCCAGCGGTAGTAAGTTCCGACGGAGATGCCCGCCTTGCGACTGGCCTGGTTGAGGTTCAACCCGGCGTCGAGGTCGGCACGAAACTGTTCGAGTATCTTGGCGATCCGGTCCGGACCTGGTCGTTTTCGCATGGGTCGCTCCCTGGCTCTCTGCCAGTTGTACGATTCCCATTAAGACTGGACCAGGTTTTGGGGGGCAGGCCAACTTTCTCTCACTCTTTCTCTCGCTCTCTCCCCCTTTCTCTCTCAGCGTCCTCTGCGATCTCTGCGGTTAATCCTCTTTTTCCATTTAATGAACCATCGCCTACTACTTCACTTATAGGTCGTCCCGGCCGGTCTCTTGCCTTGAGTGCTCTAAGGGCGTAGCGTCTGGCAATGCGGCATCACGCACTCGAATGGGAGGTCTCCATGTCCGACGATCCGGAAAACAACCGTCACGGTTTCAGAACTGGCCGCCGCGAATTCATCGCTGGAATCGCGGCGCTCTCAATGGCGGGTCGAACCGCCTCAGCCGCGGAACCTACATCAAACTTGATCCGTGACGAGAACAAAAAGCCGGGTTCCTCAGACTGGCAACTTACGCGGGTGCGGCCCGATAAAGGCGGCTTCCGTTCTCCGTGGATCGAAGGCTATTGTTCGAAACAGAGCGTCAAGGCCGGCGAATCGATCGACATCATGGTCTCGACGGCTCCGGAACGCGAATTCACCATTGAGGTCTTTCGCACAGGCTATTACGGCGGGAAGGGGGCCAGGCATCTTTCGACGCTCGGTCCGTTCACGGGTAAGTCCCAGGCCGTTCCCGAACGAGGGCCGAAAAATCTTCATGAATGCCGATGGGAACCCTGCACGACCCTGAAAATTCCTGCGGATTGGCCAAGCGGCGTCTATCTCGGCCGGCTCACGACGATTCCCAAGGGAGGCGAGGCGGCAGAGCCTTACTGGCAAAGCTACATCATTTTCATCGTTCGCGACGATCGGCCCGCCGACGTCCTCTTTCAATGCTCGGACAATACCTGGCAAGCCTATAACCGCTGGCCCGACAAATATTCCGTCTATACGCATCCGAAAGGGGGACAAGGCCCGTGGGCCGATGTCAGCTTCGACCGACCTTACTGTCGTGAAGCGCAGTTTGAAGCCGTGGTGAATGACCCTCTCACCGTTGGGTCCGGCGAATATCTCCCTCTGGAATTTCCGCTGGCGTACTGGCTGGAGCAACACGGATACGACGTCACATATTGCGCGAACAGTGACATGCTCAACCCTAATCACGGATTGAAGTGCAAGAGTTTCATCAGTGTCGGCCATGATGAATACTGGGATATTCGCCAATACAAGAGTGTCGAGACCATGCGTGACGCCGGCGTGAGCCTGCTCTTTCTCTCAGGGAACTCAGTATGCTGGGTCACACCACTACGGCAAGGGTTTGACGCGCGCCCGAACCGGATCATGTTTCGAGGGGGGCCTTACGGAGGAACCAATGATTATGCGTTGCGACGCGAGAAAGAGCACGGGCCTTTTCCCGAGCACGGGCCGGACGAGGGTCTGCTCATGGGCGCGAGGAATGTCGAGCCGGTCAATGGCGGAGGCGACTGGATCATCTCCAAGCCCGATCACTGGATTTTCGAAGGTACGGGCGTCAAGAAAGGGGACAAGATTCCAGGTTTGATCGGCTGGGAATATCACGGAGACCCCGCCGCGATCCCCGGCCTGGAAGTCGTCGCGGAAGGGACGGCATGGGTCGGCGGGGACATTCCACAGAAGTGGACCGCGACGCTTTATCCGGGACCAAAGGGGAACATCGTCTTCAACGCGGCGACGATTTTCTGGGCGCAGGGATTGTCGTCTCCGCCCGGCCATACGCTACCGTGGACGCACTGGTCGCGCCCACACGGGCCGGACGAGCGCGTTCAGCGGATCACACACAACGTTCTTCGGAGGGCGATCGAGACAAAGCCAGCGTGAAACCGCGCCGAAGTCTTCACCAGTCCAATGCGCCGCCACCGATGTTCCCATCGTCGGGGCGGACCTGATTACTAATGGAGACTTTGGCACATGTTCAAAAGAAAGGACTGATGGAGACAAGTGATCAATAACGGCCGCCGCCGCCTCCACCACCGCCATATCCGCCACCACCGCCACCTCCATATCCACCGCCGCCGCCTCCGGAACGGCCACGGCCTCCACCACCATATCCGCCACCACCGCCACCGCCGGAACGTGGCTCACGGGGCTTCGCCTCGTTCACCGTTAAACGCCGGCCCTGGAATTCCTGGTCGTTGAGGGCATCAATGGCGGCTTGCCCGGCCTCCGCCGAGCCCATTTCCACAAAACCGAAGCCGCGGCTTCGGCCCGTTTCCCGGTCCTCGACGACCTGAGCCGACTGGACCTCGCCGAATTCCGCGAACAGTTGCTCAAGGTCGGACCCGCTCGTCTGGAAAGACAGATTGCCGACGTATAACTTCGTGCCCAAAGCCGTGCTCCCGTAAAGGGGGGCGAGGGACCCGCTCGGACGCTTTCCGGGTCCGTTGAAAGGGGCCGATCGGTCGACCCGATGGGTGGCGGGAAGGCGAGTGAGAGGGGCGAGGATGGACCGAACCGATCGACATCGCGGACTCATCCGGATTCCAACCGTGTCAGATTATATCGGAGGCTTGCTGGAACGCCAGTGCTTTCCCTGGCGGTTCGCGATCTAATTTTCACGCTCCGAGAAACGACGCATCCTTCACAAACTACCTTACTTCTTGGAGGCAAGAAGAATGCGAATCTGTCGTTCCGTCTCTTCCGCCTGACGTTCGGCCTCGGCCGGCGAAACCCCTTTCCGCATTCCGGGACGCTTGTGACCGGTGTCGGCCAGCCACGCGTTTTTGAGGAGTCGTTGGCGTTGTTGGACCAGTGCGAGGATCTCTTCTCCGTGCGCCATCGCTTTGAAAATCGGGCCTGTGGATTCGGCCTTCGCGTCGTTGGCATCCAGAATCCGCCAGTGCCGTAGGAGTTCCCCAGCGATCCGCCAATGTCCGTTCGCATCTAGATGAACTCCATCGCCGGCGAATCGAAACATGGGATCGCGGGCTCTCCGTTCGTCGAGATGCTTGCGGAGCAGAGCATGGATATCAATAACATCCCAGCCCTCGGCCCGCTTGGAGACAAGCCAATCCGCATAGCGAGAAAGGACGTCGTCGTAACGTTCATATGGCTGACGATATTCCGCGAGCCCTCCCGGCAAGGTATGCCCCTTGATCGGAACCGCGTCAAAGGGGGGCGATGTCAGATGAAGTACCTTCGCGCCCGAGGCCGTCGCCTTCTCGTGAAGCAGCGTCATGCCGTCTCGATAGGCCTTGAACCGATCTTCACCGAAGGGATGGTAGATTCCGTCGTTCATACCGTAGCAAGCGACAATCAAGTCTGGCTTCAACTTCGAGAGCACACGGTCGAGCCGCTCGTGAAGGCCGGGACGAGGAAACGCGCCCCCCGCATGGCCGGGCTCGGAAAGACCCGACACGGTCTCGCTTGGCAACCCGAGGTTGAGAAATTCGCATCGCAGATCTGGCCTTGTCGCCAAAGTGCTGCTTGAGCTGCTCGCTGACCTGCTGCTGCAGCGTGATGCGCGGGTCGAACATGACGCGCAGCAGGCCGATGATCTGCAGAT
>JAYVYS010000403.1:0-4372 GCA_043784005.1 Isosphaeraceae bacterium | reverse complement strand
AAACATTACCCGTCGACAACCCGCCTTGCAAGATGTTAAGAAAATAAAGCGGCGTCACATCGGGAATTTGTCGCAGTATCGCAATTTTTCAACATCAGTGGAGGCCAATAAGAAAGGAGGCTCACTCCTTCGAGCTTCCGGAAGGAAGTCTCGATCGGGTGGAACCCCCCTTCAAGATTCGGCTTACGATTCGCTTTCCGGTTGCTGAGCGATATCCTCTCCTCAAGGCTTCGCGGGCGCGGTTTCGGGGTTGGGGGCTTTATCGCCTTCCAAGGTGATGAATTCATAGATTCCTATGCACATTTCGTCATCGGTCTGATTCCCCCAGCGTACGGTTTTCGGAGGTTTGCTGGGGTTGGCGGGATTGTCGGCCGAGTTGTCGAAATGCGCTTCCATCTCAAACCAGGTTCCCTTGGGGAGAGTCACCGGTTTGGCCAGGGCGTAAGTCCCTTGCCAGTTGAAATTCCAGTGGTCGATCTTGATCAAAGGAACCCGCGTCTTCTTTTCGTCGGGCAAGACCGCCCAGAACGTGAAGTCTTTGCCTAGCCAGTGCATGTGCGGCATGACGGCCGTCAACACGATGTCTCGCTGGGTGGGTCGACCCATCATCGTGGCTTTGCTCGATGCTTTCACTTTATAATTCGTCTCACCCGCGGGAATCACCAAAACGTCGCGCATCATGTCGTCCAGGCCGGGCCGCTTGCCGGCTTTTCGGGCGTCCTGAGCCTTTTTCTGCAAAGCGATGCCCTGCAAAGGCGAGATGTTTGGGAAAAGGAACCCGGTTCGGACCTGATTGGCCAAGGGGGCGTCAGAGAGATAGAGGCCGATCGAGGTCGCGTCCTCCTCGGGTTTGCCGCTCTTGTGATAGTGAAGCTGAATCAAGACATCGGCACCGGCAGGCAGAACATATCCCGCCCCCTCGGGCTGGTATCGGGGCTTGGCGCCGGGAGTCCAGATCGGCAGGAATCCGCGGAGCGGCACGCCGTCGCCAAACCCTCCCACGGCTTCATAGCCTGGCTTGGGGTCGCCGGCGTCTTTTTCGCGTGCTTTACCCGAGACGTCGATGCCCGCGATCACGTGATGGACGACCTTGCGGTTCCCCGGTCGAAAATCGACGGCGCGGATCCATCGATCGTTTTTGAAATCCGTTTTCAAGACGAAGACGCGAAACTCATCGTCACCCGAACCGCTCAAAGGATAAGGCTCGGGCATGGTTAGAATCAGGTCGGGCTTGCCGAGCGGCCACTCGGCCGAATGAAAGGTTCGCGCCGGGGGTGCCTCTTTGGCGTCGCCTTCGGGCGCGCCGGCTTCGGACCAGGCCCGCACCGTGGCGATTTCCTCAGGCGACATGACCCGTTGATCGTGGAACGGACCACCAAATTCGGTCGACGCCGGCCAGGGAGGCATCCGCTTCTCCGCCGTCACCACGGTGAGATCGCCGGCGCGCTTTTTCGCCTGCTCAAACGTCAACAGCGAAAACGGCGCGACCTGGCCGGGCCGGTGACAATCCTGGCAGTGTTTCTGGAGAATCGCCTCGACGTCCTTGTGATAAGTCGGCGACGGTGCCGCGCCAAACGCGGTCACGATGCAAACGAACCCGCCCACGACCCAACCGAAATCCTTCATGAGCGCTGACCTCCGCAGTGCGATTCAATGCGAGCAAGAACCCCAAGAGATTACCCTGAAGGCGCGAGGCGGGTTTCACGTTTTCTTAGGATGCGTCGCGAAGCCCCTCCACGACCCTCGACCTCCCCGAAAGGCGTGCCGTCGCGATGCTCTTTCTTTTGAGTTAACGGTTCCTGACCCCGTTTTAACTTCGAGCTGGCCGAATCTTTAACGGTTCCTGACCCCGTTTTGTCCGCAATTCCTCACGGCACGTAGGAATCAAACACGCGGACCTTCTCGAACTGGACCTTATTTTCCTCGACAAACTTCAGATGTCGCGGGTGTTTGAGATACTTCGCCTCGGCGGCCTTGGAATCGAAGACGACATGCAGGGCGACGTCGAAATCTCTGATGCTCACGCCGGGTTCGTCGACGTCCTCAGCGATCGTGCCGATGGCGAAGAACGACGTTCCTTCGTGCTTGTCGAGATACAGCTTGCACGACGCTACGAATTTCTCGCGGGCCTCGGGCGAGTGATCCTTCAAGGTGAAGAAAACCATGTGGGCGAGCTTGGAGTCGGCCGTCGTTTCGGCCGAGCGTGTCGCCGCGCCCGAGGCGAACAGAAATGCCGAGGCAACGGTCAAGATCAGCGTCGGAAGCGCGACCCGCGCAAGAAAACTTGGGGTGACGGTCATCGAAACAACTCCTTTGAAAGGTTCAAATGAAGGAGCCGCCATGATGTCCGACCCGATCGCGTCATGCAATCGGCCTGCCCGTCCAAATCGAACGGAACCGCCTTGCGACATCCTCATGAATGAGGGGAAAAGAGGTGCGTCACAAAGACGCACCTTAACCCGATCGGCTCTTCGAACGGTGCGCCGTTGAGAACGTGACGAACGCTACTCACTTCACGTTAATGAGTTCCACCTCGAACAGCAGGGTTGCGCCGGGGGGAATCACGCCCCCCGCGCCTCGTTCCCCGTAGGCGAGTTCGGCGGGGATGAGCAGTAGTCGCTTGCCGCCCACCTTCATGGTCGCGACGCCCTCGTCCCACCCTTTGATCACGCGACCCGCACCGATTGCAAACGCGAAAGTCTTACCCCTGTCGACCGAGCTATCGAACTTCTTCCCTTTCTTCGCGTCTTCCCAGAGCCAGCCTGTGTAGTGCATCTCGCAGGTCTGGCCGGTCTCGGGCTTTGCGCCGGTCCCTTCCTTGAGGTCTTCGTACTTCAGGCCGCTCTCGGTCTTCTTCATGTTCGCGGGATCGATCTTGTCATCGGCCCTTGCCGCCGAAGGGACCACGGCCAGGCACACGGCGATGATCAACAGGCTTGTTCTCGTCATCATGATCCTCTGGATTGAATTCGCGGATGCAACGGAGACGTTCACTCGACCCGCCAGCATACCAAAACGAATCGAACCGCCAAGGATTTGCCCGTAACGTCTCCTTCTTCTCCTTTGCATCACCCCGCCCGTTATGTTAATTCCGTGCAGGCCTTTTCAGACCGGATATGGCTCACGTCGATCCGTTTCGGACATTGATGCCTCGGGGACGATGTTGCTTACGACGTGATGGCGAGGAGCGTATTTCCGTGGCAAACGCGGCGGTGGATGTGGACCGGCCGGCTGGGAACCCGCTCCGCGGGCTACTTGTGGCTCAGTTCTTCGGCTCGTTTAACGACAACGCCTGGAAGCAGCTTGTCGCCCTCTTGGCGATCGCCGCCGCCGCCAGCGACGAAGGGGCTCAAGGTGCCGCCGCGATGGCACAGGTCGCCTTGATGGTTCCGTTGATGTTGGTGTCGTTGCCCGCAGGCGTTCTCGCTGATCGCGTGAGTAAACGCTCGGTGATCCTGGCGATGAAAGTGCTGGAACTGACGTTGATGGTCGCCGGCACGCTGTCGCTCTATGTGTACCCCAGTGGCGGATATCCCGCGCTGGCGATCCTGGGACTGCTCGGAGTGCAGGCGGCGCTTTTCAGTCCCGCCAAGTACGGCATTCTTCCCGAGATCCTGCCTCATGAAAAACTCTCGGGCGGCAACGGCGTGCTTGAGCTTTGGAGCAACCTGGCGATCATCGCGGGGACCGTCGCCGGAGGGATCATTCTCTCGATCGCCGCCGGACACCCCTGGCGCGGAGGCCTCGTGCTGATCGGGTTCTCCGCGTTGGGTCTGTTCGCCGCGTTGGGCGTGCCAAAGGTCGCCGCCGCGAGGTCCGAGGGGGGGCTTGTCCACACGGTCAAGATCGCATGGTCCGCGATCAACGCGGATCGCATCTTGCGATTGGCGATCCTCGGTCAGATCTTCGTCTGGACGATCGCCAGCCTCATCCCCGCGCCGATTCTCGCCTATTCCAAGCGGGTCTTGCATCTTGCCGACTGGCAAGCGGGGCTTCCCTTGGCCGTGCTGGGGATCGGCATCGGAGTCGGTTCCGTCCTGGCGGGCAAGCTCTCGGGCGTGAGGGTGGAGTACGGCCTGCTGCCGCTGGGCGCGATGGGTCTGACAGCCTCCACGCTGCTGTTCGCCGTGCTGGGACCGGGGCTGGTGACGGCCCTTGTCTTGATGATTTTCATCGGTCTTTTCAGCGGGCTGTTGTTCGTGCCGCTCAATGCGTTGCTGCAATGGCGGGCTCCGGCCGATCGCCGAGGCGCGGTGATCGCCCTGGCCAACGCCATTGTGTTCGGTGGAATGCTCGCGGGCTCGTTGCTGGCGCTGGGGCTCGCCGGCGCGGGGATCTCGGCGCGGGGAACCTTCTTGGGCGCATCCATGGC
>JAYVYS010000402.1:0-10665 GCA_043784005.1 Isosphaeraceae bacterium | reverse complement strand
GAGAAATCGCCTGGTCTCGATGCTGTAAGCCACGGGTAGCGGTGATTTCAAGATCCGTTCACACGCCCCGATATCATCAATGAGCAAAGCGCGCTCTTTATCAAGCTGAAGGAACGCGAACGAATTCATCGCGTGCCGGTCGCACGCCTCGCGAAGCTGTTCGGCAAGGCGAGCGCTCACATAACTCGGCATATGAGCCGACTTCGCGATCGCTGCCGCTTCGTCGACGCCCACCAGCGCGATGATCCTGGAACATGGGGGTTCGTCTCGCAAGCTGCACCGCGCGACATGAGGGAATGTCGCCGTCCACCGCACGATTCGCTCGCGCCATTCCGGGTCATCGGGTCCGTACGATAACGCGCCGATGACAAAGTTGCGCGACTGATTGACGATCGCTCCCCACAACTTGCGGCCTTCCCACCAGCGGTCATAACCAGCGTTGGTCCTCAAGACGAGAAGCAGGCCAAGCGCCGCGCCCGCAACTTCATATGGGGCGACTTCGAGCACGATTCGGAGCCGGAAATACATTTCGATCGCGTCTGATGCGAACAGAATGACCGTCGAAACGATCCCGAAAAACAGAACGTGTAAAATGACATGCCTACGAATCGAACCATGGGTCGCAAACGCCTCGCGAAAAAAGCGGTTCGGATCTCGATAAGTCATGATCGTCGTACTCTTCATAAGATCACCGTTCTGGCCGATGCGTGATCGGGCACACGAACAACCTCGTTGCCGCCGGCAACCCCGCGCTCGAAGGCGGAAAGATTAGTCAGGGTCGTCTCGGCGATCTGAGCCATGGCTTCCTTCGTAAAGAACCCCTGATGCCCCGTGATGAGTACGTTGGGGAACGTGAGGAGCCGAGCAAGAACGTCGTCACGAAGCGCGTGGTCAGAACCGTCCTCGAAAAAGACATCCGCTTCTTCCTCGTAAACGTCCAGCCCCAGGTTCCCGATCCGACCCGTCTTCAACGCCTTCACGACCGCCTTGGTGTCGATCACCGCGCCTCGACTGGTGTTGATCAGCATCATTCCCGGCTTGACCTGCGCAAGCGATTGCTCATCGATCAGGTGATGCGTCTCTTTGTTGAGCGGACAGTGAAGGGTAATAATGTCCGACTTCGCGAGAAGTTCAGACATCGGCATGTATTCGACCCCCAAGCCCAAACATTCCGGGTTCTCTGTCTGGTCATGAGCAATCACGTGGCAGCCGAATCCGTGCATGATCCGCGCGACAATCGCGCCGATCTTTCCCGTCCCCACGACCCCCACCGTCTTTCCATAGAGGTCGAATCCAAGAAGCCCATCGAGTGCGAAATTGCCGTCGCGCACCCGGTTGTTGGCGCGATGAATCTTGCGATCGAGCGTCAAAATCAGCCCGACAGTGTGCTCGGCGATCGCGTGCGGAGAGTACGAAGGGACGCGGGCCACCGTAACGCCTTGCGCCTGTGCCTCTTTGAGGTCCACATTATTAAACCCCGCGCACCTGAGCGCGATCAGCCGGGTGCCTCCCCGAGCGAGGGCGCGGATCGTCTCGCCATCGATCCGATCATTCACGAACGCACAGATGGCAGGCGACCCTTCCGAAAGCGAGGCGGTTGTCCGGTCGAGCCTGGCCTCGATATAGACCAGCTCGTGATGAAAGGAACGGTTCGCCTCCTCGAAGGAATCACGGTCGTAGGACCTCACGGAAAAGAGAACCATCTTCATTAAGAGTCTCCCAGGCTCGTGCTCACGACGGTATCGAACGACATCTCAACCGACGTATCCCCACTGTGTCAATCCAAGCGACGAGGCACTCCTCTTCCGATTCACCCGAGCGAAACGAATTTTCTTGGAGCTTGAATTTCGTTCTAGACTGAAACCTGAGAGCCCTCGAAGGTGATCACGGAGGTTTCTTGATGATTCAGAACACCAAAGAGCCACTGTTGGCACTCGCAATCGCGGCGGCGGCGATGCTGGGATCGGTCTCGATCCCGGTCGGCAGGGCAGGACATGGGCAGGGGAAGGCACCGCGTCACGCCTTTGAAAAACGCGCGAATCAACGTGTTTCGACTCCCTTGGCGCGTACGGAAGTGCGATCTACGCGCGGGGGTTGATCGATCATCGCGGCTTGACAGGGTTCGCGGTCCCTCGCGACAATCCGGCTTCCTCGCGGCTGTCGCTTGTCTACATCCTCGCCTTCGACTGCCCACCTCCATGCCTGACCCCAGACCGCGTGACCGGCTCGACGCATGGGGCGTGGGTGCGACCGTCGTCTGCTGTTTGCTTTGGGGCGGCAACGCGGTCGCGGTGAAATATGCCGTGCCCAACTTCCCGCCGTTCGGCTGCGCGGCGATTCGATTCGTGATCGGGTTACCCATCGTGGCAGTCGTCGTACACTCCTCGGGGGCGTCGTTCCGAGTCGCTCGCCCGCTCTGGGGCCTTTTGTTGCTCCACGGGCTTCTGACAGCTCTACAGATCGGGACGTTTAACTGGGGAACCAGCCATAGTGAGGCTGGGCGCTCGTCTGTTTTCATCAACATTCATCCTTTGATTGTCGCGCCTCTCGCCTGGTTGCTGCTCGGAGAACGGCTGGGCCTTCGAGGATTGACTGGGCTCGCGACGGCGGCGGCCGGGGTCGTGATCCTTCTCTCCGAACCCTTGCGACGCGGCGGAGGATACATGGGCGACCTCGTGGTTTTGGGCTCGGGCCTGCTGTTTGGTGTTCAGACGATCGCCCAGAAAAAGACGTTTCCATACATCCCGCCAACGACGCTCCTCTTCGGCCAGTCCGTCCTCGCCGCGATCATCACTACGGCGTTCAGCCTGCTCTTTGAAGGACCGGGCGCGTTTCGTGTCACTCCCCGCGCCATCGCGGGCGTTCTGTATCAAGGACTGGCCGTTTCGGGCCTTTGTTTCGCCCTCTGGATGATTCTGCTACGACGCTATCCGGCTGGCAGGCTCGCGACGATCGCCTTCCTCACGCCACTGTTCGGGGTGGGTCTGGGGCACATGATGCGAGCCGAACCGCTGACCCTGTCGCTTCTCGCGGGAGGCGCGTGCGTCGGCCTGGGGATTTTTCTGGTCGCGTCCGACCGGACTACCAGCGAAGCCGAGCCCGACCTCGGGCTTCCCGGCGAAGATGCTCCCTGATTGGCGAAATCTCGCCTTTGAAGAACGAGCCCACGTGTTTTCCCGATGATTTCGACGACGGGTCCGCGTTTCGTCGCGATCCATTTCGGAGGCCCGCGTTCTGTTCTCACTCCACCAAGAGCATTGCTCCCATGAAGATCGAGGCTGTGATCGTCTGCGTGGACTACGCCGATTTCCTCGCGGAAACCTTGCCCCACAACCTGCCCCATTTCGATCGCGTGCTCGTCATCACCGCCCCGCGCGACGTCGAGACGCAGGAACTCTGCCGCAAGCTGAGTGTCCCCTATTACGCCACAAACGCCTTCTTCAAGGACGGCGACAAGTTTAACAAGGCGCGAGGGATTGACTTTGGCCTGAGCTTCCTTCGCTGGAACGACTGGGTCGTCCACCTCGACGCCGACACGTTTTTGCCCCCCATGACCCGAAAATGGCTGGAATGGCGGACGCTCGACAAAGAGTGCATTTACGGCATCGACCGGGTTAACTGCGTCGGTCACGAGGCCTGGACAGGCTATCTGAACCAACATCACACCGGGCACGACTACATGTGCCGAGTGCGAGTGCCCCGGGGGATGCCCTTGCTGGACCGGATCGCGATCCGCGATTACGGCGGCTATATTCCTATCGGCTACTTCCAAATGTGGTCGGGCTCGACCGGCCGTCGTTATCCGATCGCCAGGGGCGACGCCGAGCATACCGACGTCCTCCATGCGATCCAGTGGGATGAAAACAAGCGGCACCTGATCCCCGAAGTCGTTGCGGTTCATCTTCAGAGCGTGGATTCGCCGCTCGGTGCGAACTGGAGAGGCCGAACCACCCCGCGCTTCGCCCCAGGCGCACCTCAGCCTTATCACGCTCTACAACCCGATATCACCGTACCGAACGAATCGCCTCGCATCTACATGGGTTGACTCAAAAGGCTTGCTCGAACGACTCATTATCTCCTATCTTGTTCCTCCCGTGGCGCGTTAAACTGCGTCTCGGGACCCCTCTTTCCTCTCCCATCCAGAAAGAGCCGACGGCACGGGGGGCTCCGCCACGCAACGACAGGACAAAGGAGCCCGATTGATGGACGGACAAGGAGCCTTTAGGCGTCGTCAATTCTTGCAAGCCACGGCCCTCGGCCTGGGCGCGAGCCTGGGCGATTGGCCTCTGCTGAGCACAATCACCCCGGCCAACGCCGCCGCGATGGCCGTTGATTCCGACATCGTGCGGTTCCGACCCGAGATCGAACCTGTCGTGCGCTGGATCGAAGAGACGCCTCGCGAGCGGATCATTGAGGTTGCCGTCGATCACATGAAGCGCGGGCTTCCTTACCGCGACCTCATGGCGGGCCTTTTCCTCGCCGGGATCCGCAACATCAAGCCCCACCCCGTCGGCTTCAAGTTCCACGCCGTGATGGTCATCAACTCGGCCCATTTGCTAGGTCAGACCGCCTCTGTCGACGACCGCCTCTTGCCCATGCTCTGGGGGCTCGACACCTTCAAAAGCTCGCAGGCCCAGGACGTGAAGGAAGGCGACTGGACCCTCGGCAAGGTTGATGAATCTCGCCTGCCCACGCCTGCCCGCGCGAAGGCCGAATTCCTGCGCGCGATGGAACAGTGGGACGCCTCCGGTGCCGACGCGGCCGTGGCGCAGCTTTGCAGGACCTCGGGCGCGGCCGAAACCATGGAGCCGATCTGGCGGATGGCCGTGCGCGACCAACGCAATATCGGCCACAAACCGATTTTCGCGGCGCAGTGCTGGCGGACGCTGCAAACGATCGGCTGGCAACATGCCGAGCCCGTCTTACGCTCCCTCGCGTTGGGCTTACTTGACCTCCACGGCGACGATCGAAAGGTGGTCGTCGGTCCCTACGAAACCAACCTCGCCAACGCCAAGAAAATCCGAGAAGGCTGGCAACTCGGCAAGCCCGATGCCTCCGCCACCCGAAGTTTACTCGAAACGATCCGGACCGCCAGCGATGAGGAGGCCTCCGCCGAAGCCACAAAGCTGCTCAATGACGGCATCGCGCCCGAGTCGTTGTGGGACGCCGTTTCGCTCGCGTCGGGCGAACTGATGATGCGCTCTCCAGGCATCGTGGCGATCCACGCGACAACCTCGGCCAACGCCCTCCACTACATCTTCAGCGCCAGCGGTGACGACACCACGCGCAAACTCGCCCTGTTGCAAGCCGTCGGCTGGCAGCCCCTCTATCGAGGCCGAGCCAAGCCTGCGGCCTCTCCCACGATCGACGCCCTCGAACCGATCAAACCCGGCAGTTCGGGCGACGATGCGGTGGGTGAGATCTTCGACACCGTCAGCAGCAACAAGACCGATGCCGCCCGAAAAGCCATTGGCTATCTCAATCAAGGAGGTTCCGCCGACCAGGTCTACGCCGCCGCGCGTCGCTTGATCTTCCGAAAGGGGAAGGACAGCCACGACTACAAATATGGCGCGGCCTCATGGGAGGAATGCCTGCTGACAAGCGATCCCAAGTGGCAAGCTCCGCTCGTCGCCGCCGCGATGTTCAACCTGCCCGGCTCGAAGACTCCGGATAGCCCTTTGATGATCCGAGCGCGCGAGGCGGTGAAAACGGTCCTGGGGTGAGAGGTTCTCCGGTAAGAAAGCCCACCGTCGCTTCAATGAGACGGTGGGTTTCATTCGCCTGAGAGCGACTTTGAACTCTGCCAGGCTGCGGGTTTGATTGCAGGTTTTTCGAAAGCTTCTTCCACAAGCCCACTCGGGACTTTTTGGATGGACGTGCGATATTTCCCCGACCCCGAAACGGACCAGCCGCACATCTATGACCACGGTGTGACCGAGCAAGAAGTTGAAGAGGTTTTGCGAGCCCGCGGGGAAGACTTGCCAGCCGCTCGAAATTCGCGAATGAAGCTTGGTCAGACTGCGGCAGGTCGCTATCTGCAAGTAATCTATGTCCCCGATTCGAATGACACCGGCGTTTTTGTGATCACCGCCTATGATCTTCAAGGCAAGGCCAAAACGGCCTTCCGCCGAAGACAACACAGGAAGCCCCGATGAACCAACAACATTATCCACCGGGATGGAACGAAAAGCGCGTGCTTGAGGTGTTGGCCCATTACGAGAACCAAGCCGAGGACGAACAATTCGCGGAAATCGAGGCCACACTTGAATCTAAGGACCTAACCCTGATGGCGATTCCCACAGAACTCGTCCCTCAGGTTCAAGCACTGCTCGCGCGGACCGAGCAAGGTGCGTGAAACTCTCTTTCTTCTGTATGATGGTCGTTGTGAGAGCGGCGCAATCGAGATGAGGGAGAGTCGGGGGGAGGAAGCCGTTGGAGAGTGAGTCGTCTCGCGATTCCGAACGCTTGCCCCCTCAGAGCTTCGTGCCCCTTATCCACGAAATCGCCGGACCAATCCGGCCTGCGGAATGGTTTGCCTCTCTCTCCGGCTCGTCGGGCGTCTTGTTCCTCGATAGCGCGCGGTTGGACCCAAAACTCGGGCGCTATAGCTTCCTCTCCGCCGATCCGTTTGAGCGCGTGATCAGCCGCGCCGGGACCATCCGTCAGCTTCGAAGGGGTATGCCCCCGCGCACGGTTCGATTTGCCGACCCGTTCGCCTGGCTACTCGAACGAATTCGAAGCTGGACAACGCGGACGATTTCCGGCCTTCCACCCTTTCAAGGCGGGGCCGCGGGGCTTTTCTCGTACGACCTTTGCCATCATATCGAGCGGCTTCCACGCCCTCGATTCGATGAGTTCACGGTCCCCGACATGATGGTGGGATTCTACGATTGGGTGATCGCGATCGATCATTCCGATGATCGCGCCTGGATCATTTCCTCGGGATTGCCGGAACAGCATGGGCACGCCAGAATCGCTCGGGCAAGGCAGAGGATCGACGCCGTCCGAAGCTGGCTCGAAGGCGCGGGCATGCCTCCGGGGGCTCGCCGTTCATCGCGGTCTTCACAGCCGACGCCTCGGGTGCCGCTCTCCACGGCATACCCCGTCGCGGGACGACCGGGAATCCTCAGCAGTTTCTCGCGAGCAGGCTATCTCGAGGTCGTCGAGCGTTGTCTGGAGTACCTCCGCGCCGGGGACATCTTCCAGGTTAACATCGCCCAGCGCCTGCTGGCCCCCGTCACGATCCCTCCCGAGCAACTCTATCTGCGTCTTCGGGAGCGAAACCCCGCCCCCTTCGGCGGCTACCTTGATGCCGGGCGATTCACCATCGCGAGCGCCTCTCCGGAACGATTCCTCCAGGTTGTCGACGGCCTCGCCCAGACGCGCCCGATCAAGGGGACGAGACCTCGCGGAGCCACCCCCGAAGACGACCTGCGATTGCGAGACAACCTTGCGAACAGCCCCAAGGATCGGGCCGAGAATGTCATGATCGTCGACTTGCTCCGGAATGATCTCGGACGTGTCTGCCAGTACGGGACAATCCACGTCGTTGATCCGCTCCGAATCGAGTCGTATGAATACGTGCATCATCTGGTCAGCGAGGTAGTGGGCCAATTGCGGCCCGGCCTGCACGCGCTGGACCTGCTTCACGCCGCGTTTCCCGGAGGCTCGGTGACCGGAGCTCCCAAGGTCCGCGCCATGGAGATCATCGCGGAACTCGAACCGACCGCGCGCGGAGCCTATTGCGGCTCCCTCGGTTATATCGGCTTTGACGGAACCATGGACACGAATATCTTGATCCGCACATTCACCTGCGGAAAAGGCTGGCTGCAATTCCCCGTCGGTGGCGGAATCGTCGCCGATTCCGACCCGGAGGTCGAATACGAAGAGACGATGCACAAGGCCGAGGGGATGCTGAGGGCGATTGTGGACTGATTGCGGGTACAAGAACACAGCGTAATGATCTCGTACGAGAGCGTACTAAATAGAACTGACACCGATTAATCCTAAAATAGAACTGACACCGATTAATCCCTGATTAATCCCCCTTCGACTTGTTGTGCCCGGGACGCGGCACGACGCGGTATTTCGTCAGCTTCTCCCCGGGATTCACCGGGTCGTCCGGAATTGTGATTCGCGGCCCTGGGATGCTTAAGTCGCTTCGCTTCATTGACCCGAAATCTCACCCAGGAGTATCTTCGACGGAAGGACATCGCGACAAGCCGCAAGTATCACGAGTCGACAAAGCCGGCCGTGGGCACACCGTAGGTCAGAACGGAAGGACGAAAAAAACGTCAGGGGCCGATGATTCGCTTGTAGCATGACAATGACTCCCAACCTCCTTGTTTTTCCTCGGCTTCCAACAACGGTTCCTGACGCCGTTAATTTCCCGGTTGATTTCCCGCCGTGAGTGATCAAGGAGAATTTCATGTCGCTGGCTTGGTTCTTTCCGGTATCCATCATCCGGCGCTTTTTCGACCGGGGCCGGCGTTGTGGTCGTTGTCGCGGGCATGTCAAAGCCAGGGCCTCTCTGAAGATGGGGGCACTCGGGCTGCTCGGCGCGACCATCCTCAGTGTTATCCCGGCCGTGCGGTCGCAAGAGCCGAAGCGGGCCGCCGACAATCCGCCCGCGGCCGGAGCACCGGGCGGCCCGGGGGCGCCATTGGAGCTCGTCGCGACCTACAAGGAGAACTGCGCGTATTGCCACGGCGGTGAAGGCACCGGCAACCGAACCCGAAAGAATTCGCCGACCATCCCGGACTTCACCAGCCTGGCCTGGCAGATGTCGCAGACCGACCTGGAGATCGCCCACCGGATCCGGGACGGTCACGAACCCATGATGCCCGCGTACCGGGAAGAACTCACTGATCGGCAGATCATCGGGCTGAGCATCTACGTGCGGACCTTCTCGATCAAGGCGATGAATCCGGCCAAGGGTTCGGAGCCGGCAGCCCCCGGTTTGCCCGAGACGAACCGCCCGGCGACCGACTCACGAATGTCGTCTTCGGAGTTGTACCAGGCGTACTGCCTGGCGTGTCATGACGCAGGCGGGCGAGCGGCCACGGTGCGGAAAGCCATGCCGGAGATCCCCGACTTCAGCGACTTCGCGTGGCAAGGGTCACACAGCGACGAGGCGCTCAAACACTCAATCCTCGAAGGCAAGGGAAAGTTCATGCTTCCGATGAAGGACAAGCTCGGCCCGGACGACGTTGACCAGATGGTCGCCTTCCTGAGAGCGTTCGGCGGTGGAAAACAGCTCGTCGTGTTGGAACCACGGAATCGCTCAATCGTGCCCCCACGAGAGAAGGCCGCGCCTATCGAGCGCCCCGCCCCGGTCGCGGCTGCACCCGCTCCGGCCGCCCCGTCGGCCGTAACGGTGGGAAGACTCCGTGCGGTGACGAGGCTCTATCGGCAATATTGCCTCACCTGCCACGGGGTGGAGGGTAAAGGGACCGAAATGCGAACGGGCATGGCCACCCTGCCGGATTTCTCCGGTCGAGCCTGGCAAGAGGGGAAGAACGACGAGCAACTGGCGGTCAACGTCCTGAACGGCAAAGGCGAGTTGATGCCGTCTTTCAAGGGACGAGTTAGCGCGGATCAGGCCCGTGACCTGGTGGCCTACGCGCGCGCATTCGGTCCTCCCCGGATCATCGATGCCAATCCGCCTCGAACCGACTTCGAGCGCCGGTTCCAGCAGCTCGGGCAGCAATGGGACGAACTGGAAAAGCAACTCCGGGCCTTGTCTCCCAAGCCGAGCGGCATCGGCCCCGGCGCGTCCCGTGACGCGGGTATCGCGGAGGAGAGACTCACGCTGAAGCTCGGCAGATGACCGACTCGTGGGACGTTCTCCTCGTATCCGAGGGTCGAGGCGAAAAGTAATCAGGGGCGGAAGAGAGGTTAGGCACCATTGCTCAGTTGTAGGGGGACAAGATCATCCCCTTTCGTTTTGTTTTGTCCTCATTCGGATTCGGTCCTCGGAATCAGGGATCGACCGTCGGAACGAGTGAACAATCCGCAACAGCCATCGATGAAAAAGGGGCCTATCAATTGGCCATTCGTTCCGTAATCAAGCCGCTTTGAGTCGCTCGACCATCGATTCGGGATCGCACCGATGAACGCCGCCAGTGAACTTGAATTCGGGAGCCGCCGGGATTCCCTTGAACGGTCGTCCGTCGGATGACGGCAACGAGGGTTCGTTCCGGGATCGTCTCACGACTCGCCCGCAGTGGTCAGCCACGTCAACGTTTGACCACTTCCAGAGCAAGTATTTCTCCTGAAAAGACGTAATTTGATCGCCCTGATGGGGCTGGGAATCCCCTCTATGTTCGTTTCCTTTCTCCGATTTGTTCGGGACGAGAACACGCAAGAAAAGGCCGGGTGTGCCGACCTCGCCCACCAATGCCGTCCGCATCACTTCCGACCGGTCAGGCCCTCGGCACCAAAAAAACAACCGCATTGTCCGCATCCCGCGAATCCTTCATAATCAAGATCGACCTCTGACCGTCTTCCCCGCCGACCTCTCCACCCTTTGGCCGTACCCTCCAATCCAGGAGCCGACCTCATGACCGAGCCGAAACCGAGCGCCAGCGCCTCGCGGCGCACCTTTTTGAAGACGACGGGCGGGGTTGCCGCGGCGTCGGCCTTGTCTCAGGTGGTGATTCCGTC
>JAYVYS010000401.1:0-5463 GCA_043784005.1 Isosphaeraceae bacterium | reverse complement strand
AGGTGGTCGTGCGAAGGGTAGCCATAATCGTGTTCGTAGGCGGTACGATTCGTGAGTCGCAACTCGCGTAAAAGACCGGCTTCAACAAGCAGGCGCAAGGTTCGATAAACCGTCGCGCGGCTGACGCGGCTTCCGGCGTTTTGCAGTTCGTTCACAAGCTCGTCAGCGTCGAAATGCTTGTGGGTGGCGAAGATATGTCGAATGAGGACGCGCCGGGGCTCAGTGAGTTTCTCGCCTCGGATTTCGAGGAACTCGCGAAACTTGTCTTCGGGGCTATTCGTGACGGCGATCGGAGCCAACGGCGCGGAGTCGGACACAGGGGGCATCCTCTACGGTCGAGCGGGTCGCGCGGAACGTGAATCTGACCCGTCGCGCCGATGATTTGTCAGTGCGCATTCTATCCACTCTGCTAAGAGGCTTCCACCCAGTCGCCCAGAGCGGCGGGGTTAGAGACCCGCCCCGATCGCGAGATCCGCGCCGATCGCAGCGGGTCAGTGGAGAGCGGCCCCAAAGATTCAACGGTTTCCGCCGGGTTCCGCGTTGAGCAAGATCGGAGTGGTGTTCAACGTCGTCGCCGGTGCGACAAGGTTTGTCGATGGCGGGGTTCCACCAGTCGAGGAGACATTGCGGGTGAGCTTGGCCTGGAGACCGTCGAGCGCTTTCTGGAGACGCTGAACGGCGTGGTCGCAGCCTTGCGTATTACCGGAAAAGGAGAATGCGTTCGCGCGGAGTCCTCGCATGCTTCGCTCGTAAATCACCATGTGAACCTGCTCGATAAAATCGGTGGAGGGGCTGCCGCAATGTCCCTTGATCCGATAAAGCTCGCCCGCTTCGAGCGCCTCGAAAATTCCCTTGACCGCCTGACGACCGAGGGCGTGGGCGCCTTCGCTGTCGATCACTGTGCCATCGGCGAAGACCTGAAGGAACATCCCGAACTGGGTGCCGTCGTCCGACCGACCGAGCGAGATCCGTGTGACGATCGGGTCGGCTTCGGTGATCGCGCGGCTGGTTCGCGGCTGCGGAATGATGCGAGGCTGTGGGCTGTTTGAGAGCGGGGCGTCGATGGAGGGTTCGATCGTCCGCGTGACACTTCTCGACGTGTCGAGGGATTCATCCGCGTGAGGAACCGCGGGCGCTGATGGCTGACCGAAGCGGAAGAAACGCCCAAGCCGGCTGGGTTCGTCGCCGTTCGCGGGACGGGCGACCAGGGCCAGAACCAACAAAATCGGGGCGACCGACGCCGCCCCTACAACGGTTTTCCATGAGGGTCGCATCACCGACCTCCTTGTCGAGAATTCGACCACGCGACCATTGCGTGTTCAACCCAGCGAAGGATCGAATCACATCGCGACGACGCGATAGAGTTCCTCGACCGTGGTCGTTCCTTCCAGAACTTTATCGACCACGCTGCTCTTCAACGTTTGCATTCCCAGGTCGACCGCCACGCGGCGGAGGATGTCTTTCGGGATCTGCTGGAAGATCAGCTCGCGCAACTCTTCGTTGATCTCCATGATCTCGAAGATCCCGGTTCTCCCGAGATACCCTGTCTGAAAACATGCGGGGCATCCCTGGCCCTTTTGCAACGTCAACCCCGCATGTTCGACGGGGTCGAGGTCGAGCGCTGCGATTGTTTTCGAGTCGGCCGCGAAGGAAATCCGGCAATAGGGGCAAATCTTCCGGATCAATCGTTGCGAAACGATCGCGAGAAGGCTGCTGGAAAGTTGATAACCCGGAATGCCGAAATTGTAGAGATTTCCGATCGTTCCGGGGGAATCACCCGCGTGAATGGTGCTGAAGACGAGAACTCCCGTGAGCGCTGCGCGGATTCCGATCCTCGCGGTTTCGTCATCGCGGATCTCGCCGATCATGATCACATCGGGGTCTTGCCGCAGCATCGACCGCAAGCCTTCGCTGAAAGTCATGTCGCCGCGATGATCGACCTGAGTCTGGTTCACGCCGGGAATTCGGTACTCAATCGGGTCCTCAATCGTCATCACGTTGCGCGAGCTGAGGTTGACTTTTCCCAGGCAGCTATACAGCGTCGATGTCTTTCCCGCGCCCACCGGCCCCGCGACCAGCACGGCTCCATAAGGCTTGGCCAGCAGGTTATTCATCTTGGCGATTTGCGGGGCGGTCATCCCAAGGTGGTCGAAACCGAGGGTCTCCGAAAGCGATTCGTGGATTCGGACAACGATCTTTTCGCCAAGCGCCGTCGGAAAGGTTGCAACGCGGAGGTCGCGCGAGCGGTTTAGATGCTGGATGGTGATCCGACCGTCTTGCGAATGCCTGCGCTCGACGATGTTGAGGTCCGACATCACCTTGATCCGGCTGATCAAGGGGGTCGTCAATGCGGAGTCGAGCGAGACGATGTCTTGGAGCTGCCCGTCGATCCGAAAACGAACGCGAATCCCGTTCTCTTGCGGATCGAGGTGGACGTCGGTTGCGCGTGATTCGATCGCCTTCACGAAAATCTGCGCGACAATCTCGGTAAGCGGCGCGGTTTCGGCAAGCTCTTTCAGCTCGTTCCGAATGTCGCGTTGTTGCTTCACGGTGTCGGGCACCAGCGACCTGATGGTTGCCGGGAGGGCGGCGCCGTTTCCATGGGCCATCGCCATCGCCGTGAGATGCTCGAACGCGAGCGCATTCAGCGTCTCGGGAGCGATCAAGTTGAGTTCGAGGATTGACTGACGGAGGTCCCGCTGGTTCTCTTGCGAGTAACGCCTCGCGATGACGAGTTGCTCGGCGGTCATCATGCCGTTTTTGGAGAGGACCGACGCGAGACACTGCTCGGCGGCGGAGAGTGGGGGTAGCAGAGCGTCGGCCAGGGTTGTATTGCTCGATAGGAGATCGGGGAGCCTCTCGGCAGTCGACGCGCGAGGATAAGCCGGATTATTGTCCACGGAGACCTCCATCAATGGTCGTTGCGCAGACTCGGTGCGGACTTGCCTGTCCCGCAATCCAAGGCGTCGGGCCAGGGTCGATGCCGATCGCGGTGGTATTTGAGTGCTCAAAGGAAGATTGTTCCTGATCGGATCGGCCGAATCCAGGAAAAAAGCGAGTGTTCGACGAATGTCGAGTTCGAGACCGCAGGCCGACAGCCTGAATCTAGGATGCGAACGTGATTGTGTTTCATTCATTGCGAACACGTTGTCTTATCGGAGTCGGGAAATTGAAAAGGGGCATGGGCCTTGGGAGCCCGAGACCGCGCTGGAATCTTCTGACGCTGATCGTGAGCGGGTTATCATTGAGGAACGTGTGACGGTCTTGGCCCGTCCAAGTTTTCCAGGTTGAAACGACATCAAGTCCCGAAGGTCGTTTGCCGAAGAATTCGATACGGGACCTCTTTCCTGAAAAGATTCGGACCCGACCGACGAATAGACCTTGAGATGACGACCACCAGCGGCTCTGCGAAGTTGAGGTAGCGACCATGGGTTTGGATCTTGCACTGGGCGGTTTGGTGCTGCTGTCGGCCATACGCGGCTGGATGAAGGGGTTTCTGGTTCAGGCGATCCGCGTTGGCGGCGTGATCGCGGCGGTTTATGCGGCTTTGCCGGTTCGAGAGCAGGTCAAGCCCTATATTGTGGAATACCTTCCCACCATCCAGCCTTCACTGCTCGACCGGCTGCTCTGGTGGGGTTCGGCGGTCACGTCCTACTTTGTGATCGTCGGGGTGGCGAGCGTTGCGGTCGGTGTCGCCCGGCGTCCCAGATTTGGGATGGAAGAGCAAAATCGAGGCGACCAATTCGCGGGATTTGGCCTGGGGGTCGTGAAGGGGTTGATTGTCACGTCGTTCCTGATCGCGGGGCTGGCCCGGTACTCGTCGTGGGCCTTCGCGCAGGTGAGCTGGGCGGAAAAGCAGACCAAGGAGTCCTATGCGTGGGAGTGGAACGAAAAGTACCGTCCCGCCTCTCGGATCTGGACCGCCCCGCCGGTACGGCAATTCGTATCCCACGTTCAAAGGATGGGCCTCCTACCTCCGGCGAGTTCCAAAACGGAGGAAGCCGAGAACGCGCAGGAACCCCCGGCCGTTCAGACCGCCAGCCGCACGCCGGCCCTTGAACTTCCCCCCGAAGTCAGTTCGTTGCCCGTCGATGTCGAAACGGCTCGACAACTCAAAGATCTTCAGAAGCAACTGGAGTCTTTTGACAACCTGCTGCGCAATCCTTGACGCCGCATCGCGGAAGTGGCGTTGACCGAAACGGAACGTCGGAACACACTCCCTCGCCGAACCGACCGGGACACTCGTCTCAACGTCGGGTGAAAGGTCGAGGGAGTTTCGCTTCATGTGGGGATTGTCGGGGAAACATGAGGCGATTCGACTCGGCTCCACTCTCATCTTGCTGCTAGGGCTGTTCCTGACGATTCGGGGATATCGATGCTTCGAAGGGGATCAAGCCTACCGGTTGCCGATCCTGCTTCATCAAAGCGACCCGTCGGTCTTCGCCAACGACCCGTTCGTCGCGTATTTCGACCTCTTCAACCCGCACAAAGGCTCGCAGGCATTAATCGGCAGTGTGAGCCGTCCGCTCGGCCTGGCGGTCGGAATCGCGTGGCTGTTCTTCGCCACGTTCTTGCTGACGGGTTTCGGACTCGACCTTCTTGGCCGCACTGTCTGGCCCGATCGTGCTCCCGGTGTTGGGATGGTGGGTGTCGCGCTCGTCCTCGTCGCGCAGGCGGGGAATATCGGCACGAATCATCTTTTCGAGCCCCTGTTACTCGACCGCATGTTGGCCTTGGCGCTCGGATGGTGCGCGATCGGAACGGCGGTCCGCGACCCGCGTGGCGGATGGCTACCGGCTTCAATCCTCATCGGACTGATCGCGCTGATTCATCCTTCGCTTGGGCTTCAAATCGCGTTCTTGCTCACTCCGGCATGGCTGGCATGGGCATGGCTGGGACTGGCCAACCACCTTTCCTGGAGGGTGGCGGTCCTTGCGATTATCAGTTTGGGCTTCCTCCTCGTTCCCGGCTACCTATGGAATGTCGGGGATTCCACGACCCTTTTGAGGGGCCTTTCATCGGCGGATTTTCGGAGGCTTTGCATTGAGATTCAAGGTCCTCAACACATGCTACCCCACCTCTGGCGGACTCCTCAGTGGCTGGCCTGGGGATGTTATCCCGCGCTCGCTTTGATCGCGATCGTGGCCGTAACAAGTGTGGATCGAGCACAAGAAATTCCTCCAGCACGAAAACGGCTGATGGTTCTTCTTGTCGTTAACCTGTTGGGGTTGGCGATCGCGTGGTTTGGTGTCGAGGTTTTGCAGAATCTCAAGTTGACGATCTTTCAGCCATTTCGACTGGCGACGGTGGCGCGTGGGCTCTCGTTGGTGCTTGTCGCGGGCCACGTGCAGAATCTCTGGAATCGCGGCACGGCTCAGGGGAGAACACGCGCCGGATTGATCGCGACCGGCCTGATCGGCGATTGGTCGCTTGTCGTTGTGACGCTCTTTGAATGCGTGATGA
>JAYVYS010000400.1:0-2056 GCA_043784005.1 Isosphaeraceae bacterium | reverse complement strand
TCGGGACGGCGGATGGCTTTCAAAGCTTTGACCACGATCTGGGTACTCGGCTTCTCGCCGATCACAAGGCCGTCGATGACGAGAGCCTGACCATCCTGGAATTTTGAGAGAATGGCCATGCGGACCGCGGCGCGGACAGCCTTCTTGGGCATGGTGTAGCGATAGTCGCGGTTACGGCGTGCGAAGGCCACACCACCACCTTTTCGCTTGTTCGTTCGTTTGGAGCCGACACGAGCGTTGCCGGTTCCTTTCTGACGAAAGAGCTTTTTACCTGAGCCCGCGACGTCGGCACGACCTCGGGTGTTGACGGTTCCGACGCGACGGGCGGCAAGATGCATCAACACGACGTCGTGCAGAAGTTGCTTATTGACCTCACCACCGAAATCGGCGGGGTCGATGGTTTCCTCGCCGACTTTTTCGCCGGCGGGATTAAAAACGGGAATATTGAGCATGGGTCGATCCGCTCCCGATTCTCAAACTTTGTTCGTTTGCCGGACCGTGATATAGCCGCCGTTAGGCCCGGGGACCGCCCCTCTGACCAGGAGCAGATTATTTGTCGGGTCGACCCGGACGACCTTGAGATTCCTCACGGTGGTCCGCGAGTTGCCGTGCTGGCCGGGCTTCTTGATCCCTTTTCGGGTGTGGGCCGGGTCGGCACTCGGGCCGGAGGAGCCGGGGTGGCGGTGCATCCGCTTCACGCCGTGGGTCGCTCGCAAGCCTTTGAAACCATGCCGTTTCATCACACCTGTGAAACCGCGGCCTTTGCTGATTCCGATCACGTCGACACGTTTGATCTCGTTGAAGACCTCGACGGTCATCGTGTGCCCTTCGGCCACGTCAACCGCGGTTTCCTGACGGATCTCGCGGACGAATCGCTTGGGTTCCGCTTCCACTTTCTTTGCATGTCCGCGTTCGGCTTGGGTCGCCGCTTTACGCTTCTTGTCCGCGAATCCAAGCTGGAGGGCGTGGTAACCATCCCGCTCTTCCGTGCGGACCTGAAGGACGGTGCAAGGACCGCACTCCAAGACCGTCACGGGAACGGCGGTCCCGTCTTCCAGGTAGATTTGAGTCATGCCGACTTTTCGGCCGAGCAATCCGACTTGCATCACAACACTCCGCTGACTGACTGGCGTAACCATGTCCCCACGGCTGTTTTCAAAAGGTTGACGGGTCATCCCCGCCGGCCTTCGGAACGTGCCGCCGCCCCGGCACGCCGGTGCCGGGACATCCCCTCGGTCAACCTTTCGGGTTGGCTTTCAGGGTGAAGCGAGAGGAACCGAACCAACATGGCCGAAGCCATGTCGATCGGGGTGGTTCATCGCCCCTCAAACAGGCGGCAGGTCACCTACGCTTTGCCCCTCGAACGTGTCGAAGGAAGGCATCGGGCCGTCACCGCCTCGCATCGTTGTCCAATCGTTTCGCATCCATTCCGCAAGGGGAGTCGAGGAAACCTCGTCACCCATGCGTCGCTCTCTCAAATCGGCTTGTGTCCGGAGAGGACTGGGGCCGGCGTCAGAGCGTTCCTGTCGATCGTACCGGCATCGACCGGCGGCGGTCGATTGATTCGTTGGTGCTCAGCTCCCGGAGGGGCCGGCCTTGATCTTGATGTCGACACCCGCGGGCAAGCTCAGCTTGTTAAGGGCGTCGATGGTCTTGTTCGTGGGTTGAACGATGTCGATCAACCGCTTGTGCGTTCTGATTTCAAACTGTTCCCGCGACTTCTTGTCGATGTGCGGGCTCCGCAAAACCGTGTACCGTTCGATCCGGGTCGGCAACGGGATCGGCCCGTGGACGATGGCCTCGGTTCGCTTGGCGGTGTCGACGATGTCTTTCGCCGACTGGTCGAGGATGGTGTGATCGTAGGCTTCCATCCGGATGCGGATGCGTTCGTTGCTGGTACCCGCCACGCGTTCGTCCTTCCGATATCCCCGCCGAGCTGTCCGAGATCTACAAAATTTGATCTCATGTCATGCGGAAAGTAAGAATTTAAAGGCTCTCCCGCTCCGCGTCAATGACTCTTCTTCCACTTTTTACGATTCCGTTCTGATAAACTCGT
>JAYVYS010000399.1:0-6429 GCA_043784005.1 Isosphaeraceae bacterium | reverse complement strand
GTCGCGTCGGGGAGAAGGTCACCGGCGATCTGGTCGATGGTGAACCGATCAAAGCCGAGGTTCGCGTTGAAGGCGTTGATCACCCATTCCCGCCATCGTGTCATGTCGCGCCCGCTATCGATATGGTAGCCGTGAGTATCCGCATAGCGCGCGGCGTCGAGCCAATCGAGGGTCATCCGTTCGCCGAAATGGGGTGAGTTCAAAAAGTGCTCGACCACGCGTTCGTAGGCGTCGGGACGAGTATCGGCGACAAACTTATCAACCTGTGCCGGTGTCGGCGGCAATCCCGTGAGGTCGAGAGCGAGCCGACGAATCAGGGTCGGCCGGTCGGCCTCGATCGCGGGCCTGAGGCCTTCCTTTTCCAGCCTGGCGAGGATGAAAGCATCGATCGGGTTTCGCGGCCATACTGGATTCTTGAGTGAGGGGAGGGCCGGTCGCCTGATCGGTTGAAACGACCAGTGCGTCTGATAAGCGGCTCCCTGGGCGACCCAATCCTTGAGGAGCTGTTTCTCGACCGAAGTGAGTGTTTTCAGGCTCTTGGGCGGCGGCATCACGAGGCCCGGCTTGCTGGAGAAGATTCGTTTCACGAGGCCGCTCGCCTCGGGATCTCCAGGTACGATCGCTGGCGTGCCCGATTCGGCGGGCTCGATCGCCTCTTCTCGAAGATCGAATCGCAGCTCGGCCTGACGTTCGTCCGCGTCGGGTCCGTGGCATTTGTAGCAGTTGTTGGAAAGGATCGTCCGGACTTCTCGGTTGTAGTCGATCCGAGGATTCGCGTCGCCTGCAGCGGAGAATAAGGCGAAGCTCTGGAGATTGAGAACCACGAACAGGCAACGGAACGGCAATCGAACCGACATCCCATGCACCTCGCTTCAAAGGAGGGCCGCCTGGCTTGTCTCAGACGGCTCCGTAACCTTTGATTATCGTACGGATTCACTTGCGGATTCAACTGGCTGGCGACGCTTTCCTTTGCAACGTCCCATCTCGCGCGAGGCTGTTCGTATTCTACACTTGATCCGGGGGAGTCGAGTCCGCTTCCTGTCGGAGGGTCTTCCGTGCGTCAGAACTACGTGGATAATCGGTGCTCGTCGCGTTATGAACCGATCAAAAATTCAATTTATCTGGGGTGGTGGGAGGAGCCTGAATACCGATCGGCCCCGGCGGTGTTGAGGAATCTCAGCCATGGTGGCGCTCTCGTCCAACTCGGATTTCGTCCCCCCCTCGGGACATCGCTCTGGCTCTGCCTCGCCGGTTCGCCTCCCAGCGAGTGGGTGGAAGTCTCGGTCGTGGACGAAACGACGCTTGTCGAGGGGCTGCACGAGGTTCACGTCCGATTTCCGGATTCCTGCCCCTACGAACTTTTCAATGGAGCGGTGCTGGGATTCCCTCCTGTTGCGGACAAGCCAGTGGAATCCGAAGCTTGAGGATGGAATGCGTGGGCGGATTTGTCGAATCGTTCACGGCGACTCTGTTGCCGGGTCGCGACGATTGAACGGGCAAAGCGATCGACTTTGAGCTTTCCCGCAGGATACGACCTAGCATTCTAAAGTAGGGCAGTACCGAGGACACCGTCGCATCGGGCAGGGTCGAGGGCCGCCCCGAGCGATGGACCCAAGAGGGAGAACCGCCCCGCGTCTCCCGGTCAGTCAGGCGAGTAACGAGCCATGTCTCAGCAAATTCCGAGTCTCGACGATCGCGAACGCGTTCCGCCCTTCCGCCGCGTTCACCGTTCGCGCCAACGCGATCGAGTCCGAGCGATGGTCCTCTGCATCGCGGTATTTAATGGCGCTCAAGTCGTCTACCGAGCGACACATGCACTGGACTGGTATGACGTCCGAATGCTTCTGGCCATCGAGACCGACACTTCTGGTCATTCCGAATCGCGATGCGACGGATCCTCTTCAATCGAGGCGTAATTCTTGACATGGCCCGCCATGAGAGCCGATCTTAGCAGGACGCGGAAGACGGGTTGTGACGTGGATTGGCTTCGCTCCTCATCGAAATCCGGTCCGAATCAATCGCGGTTCGCAAGATCTCGGTCTAGACTGTGGATAGCAAGACGGCAAAAACGGGTGCCGCCCGCTCGGCCGGGCTGCTTCGACGTGCCAAGGGGCATGGCGACGTGGAGTGTCTCACGGACCCGCCGACGCTGCGACTCTCTTGCCGACGGTCGTATCCCTCGTCGACTATTTCCGGTCCGAGTTGTCATCCCGGCTGATGCGAGACGATCATGAAGGACGCGGTCCGAGTCGTTCTAGTAGTTCCCAGCGCCCGTTCGCGCCAAGACCTACAACGACAGCTTGAAACGATCCCGGAAATCGACCTGGTTGAGGTTTGTCATACCTACCAGGGAGGTTTTAAACGCATCGCGACGCTGTCGCCCGATATCGCCATCATCGTCCTTGATGAAGGATTTGAGCAGGCGATCGAACTGGTCGAACAGACCTCGCAAAGCCATCCGGGCGTCGCGATCGTTCCGGCGGGGATGAGTGCCGACGGTACGACGATCTTACAGGCCGTACGCGCGGGAGCCAGAGAATTTCTTCCCCTCCCCGCGACTTCCGTAGAAATCGTCGAGATGATCCTGCGCGTCTGTCCGCGTCGGTCAACCCGGTCCAAAGAAGGACCTCGCGGACCTCGCGTGATCGCGGTCACGGGGGCGGGAGGCGGAGTCGGGTGTACCTCGGTGGCGGTCAACCTCGCGACCAGCCTGGCCAAGCTCTCACGCCGTGATACCGTGCTCGTTGACCTTGATCTCCTTTTCGGCTCACTGGAGGAGTCGCTGGCGGTCATCCCCGACAATTCTCTGGAGGTCGTGGTCCGAAACCTCGACGATATGGATGGGTCGCTATTGAAGCGTTGGCTCCCCAGACATCCGTGCGGTCTTTATGTCTTGCCCCACCCCGTCTCCATGGAAGATGCCGCCAAACTCGCTCCCGAAGAGCTTCAGCGAGTGCTGGAGCTTCTCAAAGAGACCTTTGAATCCGTCGTTATCGATACGAGTAAAGGTATGCAGGTAACGGACTTCTTGGCCTTCGAAATGGCCGAAGTCATTCTGGTGGTTCTCCAGCTCAATCTCAATTGCACCCGAAACACCGTCCGGATGCTTCAGTACCTTCGTCAGTTCGAGGGACTCGCCGAGAAGGTCCGCCTCGTGGTCAATCGGGTGAACTCTCCACTTTCGGAAATCAGTCTCAAGAAGGCGGAGGAACTGCTTAAGACCGAGGTAAGCTGGCAGGTTCCCAACGCAACCAAGCTCTTCCGTCCCGCGCGATCACAAGGAGTTCCGATTGACGAAGTCGATGACGGCGGTGGAAGTAAAGCCCATCAGGCCTTCCTCGACCTCGCCCATGCGCTTCAGCCATTCCCCAGCGAACCGCTGAAGGCTCGAAAGCGAATGTTTTCGTCCTTTCGTTGAATCCGAACACCCCGCGATACACTTCTCTCGGTGCGGCTCGACACACTCACTGTCGTAGACGGACCATTCCTTTGATGGCCGTACGCATCGATTAATGTAATAATTTGCATATATCGATTTTTTTGCGTCATCGAGACCTCTGACAATCCTTTCCCATCGGTTGCCAATCCCTCTTCGAAAAACAATTGAAGGGTGACTCACCCCTTTCACGCTTACCAGTTATCCGCGATAGTAAGAATGTTCTTTAAACGGAGAGTTGATCACTCGACGTTTCGCTCGGTTTCACCGATGAGGACGCCAAGCTTGGGCGAAATCAAGACGAGTACGTTCGTGTCGGGCGGAATGCGGGTGATCTCGCGTGCCATTGGCCTTCACCACGCCTTCGCGATCACCTTCGTCCTCGTTCAGGATGAGTCTAAGAGGATTTGAACTTATGTCCAGGATGACATTGATATCTTGCATCGCGATTTGCGTTGCGGGTTGCGGCGATGATTCCGGGGAGACGCCGGACGGCACCGGGATGACGGGGATCTGGTCGGTTACCGAGGTTGACGGTCAACCCGTGCCACAAGGCTCGTCGATCGACATCGAATACCGCAAGGATGGAGAGGTCGTCGTCGAGGAATTCGGGCACATGACCTCAATTCCTCCGATCGACAAAGAAAAGTTCAAGGCGTCCTTCGACAAACTCGACCGGTCCGGCCCACATGAGTCCTCCGCTCAGATCAAGATCGATGAAACGAACTTTGACTTGAAGCGAAAGCCGACACCTCCCCCTTCCGACCCGGGCTCTTGAACGGTCACCTCGCACGTCCCTTGATGCATTCTTACGCTTGCGTGAGAATGTGTTGTTGAATCCAAGACTGGGTGAAGGGTCGCGGTTTCCCAGACGAAACGGATCTCAATCAAAGCCGCAAGGGCCGTGATTCACCGAACGGGTCAATCCTGGCGAGCCTCGATCAACCGTCTCCGTTTCCGGCTGCGCCGAAACGCGTTTAGGCCTGTGAAGAAAAAGCACAAACCCGCAACCGAGGCAAAGATCAGCGGCGCGAATCGAGGGAACCAGATCATCAGCGGAATCGTCAGGAAAACCGCGGCCGCCTGGAAATAAAAGGAACCGGCCAGGATGCCCCCCTTGATCATGAACAGCATCCCGTTCGTGATGCCCAAGATCGGCGCAAGCGTGAACACAGGTAAACCCATCAACCACTCGATCATGAACGTCAGGTTGATCGCCACGATCCCCGCCCCCCAGACGTGCGCGAGCAATCGTTCGATGAACGTGATCGGACCGCCTCGCCGCCGGAGCGACCAGAAGATCGACGCCCACGCACCCATCCCTATCGTGAAAAGAAACAAGTAAGGCCAGTGCGACGCCACGCCGCGTAAAAGCAAAAAATTCGCCAGTCCGAAAAAGACCAAGAGCGCGGCGCTATGCATCATCCAAAGGCCGCCCCAGTTTTCGAGCACTTCGGCATGATGCGTTTCTCCCAACAGGCGGGCCGCCAGATCGAATAGCCCCATCGAACGCGCGGAGACGGGTCCCCCGCTCAGAAATGCGTCGAGATCGTCGGCCAATAACGCCGCACTTTGGTAGCGCAGCTCGGGAGCCTTGTGAAGGCATTTCAGAGCGATCATTTCAAGATCGGCGCTCGCGCGAGGGTTCAACGCGCGGGGCGACACAGGATCTTGCTCAAGAACTAGCAAGAGCGTATCAAAGGCTGTCGACGCGAGAAACGGCGGCCGCCCGGTCAACATCTGGTAGAGGATCGCACCCAAGCCATAGACATCCGTTCTGGGTGTTACCGGACCTCGATTTGAGGCGGCCTGTTCGGGAGCCATGTAACCTGGAGTGCCGAGAACCGCGCCCGTCGGCGTCAGGCTCGCGTCGGCATCAACCCGCTTCGCCAGTCCAAAATCTCCGACGAGCGGTCTTCCATCGCGGTCGATCAAGATATTCGACGGTTTTAAATCGCGATGAAGCACCCCTTTTCCATGTGCGTAATGCAACGCCCTGCAAATCGGCGAAAGAATTTTCGCGGCCTCCAAGTCGGGCAAGGGACCCTCGGCAAGGCGCTTGGCCAGCGTCAAGCCTTCGACATACTGCATGACGATGAACGACTCTCCGTCTTCAGAAACAACGTCGTAGAGCGGCACGATGTTGGGGTGGTCAACCCGTGCCTGGGCCATCGCCTCGTTCAAAAACCTGTTGATCTCCGCAGGAGCGGCCAGTTCGCCGGTATTCCGCATTCGCTTGATCGCGACGATCCGGTGCGACGCGATCTGGAGCGCGCGATAGACCACCCCCATACCGCCCCGACCGACCTCTTCCATCAATTCATAACCATGAAGTACTGTTCCTCGCATTCCCGGTGATGGAAGGGAGGGGATCGTACTGTGTCGCGCGCCGCCGGTTTCCGTTCGACCCATCTCCTCGGCAACCCAAGCCGCGTCCCAGAGTTCGCGCAGCTGGTCCGCGAGATCCGGATTCGATCGCGCGACTTCGTCGAGTCGGCCGACCCTACCAGCACGGTGATCCTCGGTCAGTCCATTGAGGATCGCCGCGAGTCGTTCTTCTCGTTCAAATTCGCTCATGACGCCCCCTGCCCCGCCAGGGAGGGAACCTCGCCAAGCAAAACGCGAAGTTTTCGCAAAGCTCTGAGGTGCCTCATCCCGGCAGCCGGTTCACTCAGTCCTAAAGTCTTCGCCGTCTCCAGGTTGGAGAGCTGTTCAAAGTGGCGGAGCAGAATCACTTCGCGGTCGTCTTCATCAAGGCGGGCGATCGCATCTTCAAAACGCCCGCGCAACTCATCACGGATGGCCTCGGCCGCGGGGGTGAGCCCGGGGTCGCGAAGCTGGGCGGCAAGGTCGAGGGAAGAACGATCCGCGCACGCCGCGTTTCCTAGCGAACGCTCGCGGTCGAGACTTCGACGCGCCGCGACTCGATGCTTGCGATGCTGGTCGATGATATGGTCGCGCGCAATCTGACGAAGCCAGAGGTGGAACGGGAG
>JAYVYS010000398.1:0-3491 GCA_043784005.1 Isosphaeraceae bacterium | reverse complement strand
CTCCTGGCTCTCGTCCAAGTAGTTCAGACCCAGGTCGTTGTCGATGGTTTTGGGGGCGAGGACGACGGGAAGATGCTGGCTCAGGGGCTGCATCCCGTTAATCGTGCCATCGCCTCCGATACAGATCAGCCCTTCGATCTTCAGACGATGGAGCCGCTCGGCGACCCGCGCGATCATCTCCGTGTCCCTGGAGTCGACATAGTCACGCGAGGCACCCAGAATCGAACCGCCATGGGTCGGGTCGAGTTCGGGGATTTCCTGGTAAAGGGGGTTGAGGTGGACGTGTGGCACGTTGGGGTTGAGCAATCCGCTGAACCCCTTGATGATCCCGATTACTTCCACGCGAAATTGATTCGCCTGCTGAACGGCCCCCAGGATGGTGGCGTTCAGCGCAGGGGTATCACCCCCCGCGGTCAGGATGCCGATCCTCTTCATTAAGTCCCTCGTACTTGGTCCGCACACCCGGGCCTGAACGGGGGAGGCCGGGCCTGGCCGACGTGCGGGGAACCGAAACGGATAGGTAGGTCGTCCCTCCTCCTTGACCGAACAAGCCACCCCACGCCATCAGGGAGGCTTTTGAGACACGCATCACCGAGCGTTGATGACGGCTGATCCAGAAAAACGGTGCCCGAATTTGCTTGAGGCTCCGCTCTCGTGACTCAATCTTTAGATTAACGTCAGCGAGCCTCCTCCTTCAATCTGAACCACGTCTCCGATGGCCATTTTTCGGCGTTTACGGAGTTCAACTTCGCCGTTGACACGGACGAGGCCCTCGCTAATCAAACCTTTGGCCTCCCCTCCGTGCATGACCATTCCCGCGAGCTTTAGCACTTGCGTCAGATTGATCGGACGTTCACCGACGCTCAACTGTTCCACCAGTCAACCCTCCAACGGCTTGCTTGACCCCTTGCGCCGCCCCTGCGGAGATGGCGTTGCTCAACCTTGCTTCTTCTTCCTGAAAGAGGTCACCCAGCGAGCCGCTTGTTTTCCGGGTCGCGTTGTCCAGGGGAGCCGAGGGGATGATCGCCGCGGAAATTTCGCGAGTGAAAGAGACCGGCGGGCTTTCCGGAGGCAGGGACGAATCCGCGCCGGCCAAGTTGGCTTTGAGGTCGGCGGGGTTCAGGAATGGACCAAGGACGTCACGCACCTCGCTTGGCAGGACGGGTCCAACGGACGCCATGAGCCAGCCCACGGCTTTGCCGCTGGGACTGGCGAAGATCGGGCCGCGCGTTTGAGGTGCCAGACTCACGACGAACAAAGTGACCACCAGTCCCAGAAGCATTCCTTCAAGTCCACCAAGCAGCATGCCAAGATGGCGGTCGAACGCCTCAAACTTCATTTTTGCCAGAGTGGCACGAATCAGCCACGCCAGCAAAAAAACACCGCCTGAGGTCACGAAGTACACCGTGATCATCGCCAGCGACCGGGCAACGATCGGCTCGCCCGGAAAATATCCCACGAGCTGCGCGGAGAAGGTATGAGAAACCGTGTAGCCCAGAACGAGTGACGCGATGCTCGCGATTTGCCAGGTGACGCCCCGAAAGGCACCCCATACCATACCCGCAAGGATCACGCCGACCATGGCACCGTCGTACGGAGTCATTCCTGGATCCTCCTTGACCGAAAATCTTCTCAAGCTATTGCCGCTCCATACGGCTGCGATATCGTAGCCAAGTCCAAGCGGTCGCGGAAGGTCAGCTTTTTGTTCGCATCACCGCGCGTGTTGCGCGGAAAGGTACGGGCTTGGTCCTCTCAGGCTTTCTTGCGACAATCGCGAACTGGGAGAACGCCTACTCTTGCCGGAAGCCGAAACCATGCCGACGATCGTCAACTCAAGCATCTCTGCCATCCTTGCCGTCCTCGCCTTCTCAGCCTTTTCAAACATGTCCGCACATGCGGGGGATGAGCCTTCTCCTTCCTCTTTGGCGGAGCGGCTCATGCCTCTGGTCAAGGCCCACAAAGGGAAGGTCGCGATCGCCGTCAAGGACCTTAAAACGGGGGAAACCTTTCTCTACCACGAGAACGACCCGATGCCCACCGCCAGCCTGATCAAGTTCCCGGTGATGATTGAAGCCTATCGTCAGGCCGAAGAGAAAAAACTCGAACTTAAGAAGATGATCACCTTGAAAGCAAGCGAAAAAGTTATCGGCTCAGGCATCCTCACCGACCATTTCTCCGAGGGCGCGAGCTTTCCGCTGGTTGATGTCGTACACCTGATGATCGTCTACTCCGACAATACCGCGACGAATCTTGTGCTCGACGAGATCGGCTTGAAGTCGACCGCCGAGACGATGGAGAAGCTCGGCTATCCGAACACGAAGATCCACTCGAAAGTCTTCCATCGGGAGACCTCGGTTTTTCCCGAACGCAGTAAGGAATTCGGGCTCGGCAGCACAACCGCCCTTGAGATGATCCGGCTCTGTGAAGCCTTGAACAAGAAAGAGCTTGTCAGCGTCGAGGCAAGCGAGGCGATGCTCAAGCATCTGCGCGCTTGCGACGACAAAGACAAGTTTCCCAGGTTTCTTCCGCCGAATACGAAAGTCGCATTCAAGACCGGCAGTGTGAACGCTTCGCGAACCGCTGCGGGGATCATCGAATGTGGCAAAGGGCCTGTGGCCGTTTGCGTCTTGACCAACGAGAACGAAGACCAGCGCTGGGTTGCGGACAACGCCGGAAACCGACTTTGTGCCGATGTCGCCCGCGAAGTCTTCGACCACTTCAAAGCCGAAAAGCTTGCTGACAAGGAGAAGAAGGCAGGCTGAGCCACCTTTGATTCAACTTCCTTGGAGGAACCGATGGGCTTCTTCGACACACTCCGCCGCGTTTTGCATATCGACAACCACCCCGCGCGCGACGTCGCCCACGCCTGGGGACTCGACGACGAGTCGAACGACGAGGCGATTGAGACTGACGATGCCGGCCTATACGATCGCGCGCAATGGCAGAAGAAGCTGAAACGGGTTCTTGAAGGGCTTCCCGACACAAAGGCGGATTGGGCCGACCTCGCGGTCGACGCACGCGCTCTGAACATGGATGCGACGTGGGTCGAAAAGGTCGAACTCGACGAATTTACGCTCCTCGTTCGGCGCGCTATTTCAGATCGCCACTTCACCGAGGAAGAGCACCGCAAGCTCGATCTCGCCCGCGATCTGATGGGTCTCTCAGAGGTGAAGGCCGAGGAGGTGCTGCATGGGGTGATTGCCGAGGCGGAGAAGTTCTTTGGCAAAAAAATCGACGGGGCGTGATGGTCGGAGACGGGCCAACGATCGCGGATTGTCTCAGGAATCCGGCTTGTCTGTCTCCCCCTCTTTCCCCTTGAACAACTCCGGCAACGCCTGCGGACGGCCTGCTTTGTCGACGCAGGCGAGGGTCGAATGTCCCTCTGCCAGTAAAAGGCCGTCGCGACGCACTTCGTAGCGGTGCACAAGCTTCACATGCGTTACTTTCTCGACGAATGTTTTGATGGTGAGCAAGTCGTCGTAATATGCGGG
>JAYVYS010000397.1:0-8116 GCA_043784005.1 Isosphaeraceae bacterium | reverse complement strand
CGTCCTCGAATGGACTGGTCGGTTCGAGCATGAGCGCCGCGCGAGAAACACGCTGGCGGTGATCGTGCCGCTGGTCATTCTGTTGATCTTCGCGATTCTCTACTGGACCTATCACGACCTGGCCGATGCCCTGACGATGATGCTCGCCGTCCCCGGAGCGATCGCGGGAGGCATCTTCTTTCAGTGGATCTTCGGATTCAAGTTTTCGGTCACGGTCTGGGTCGGATACATCGCCTGTTTTGGAATGGCGACATCCACCGGTGTCATTATGCTTGTCTATCTCAGAGAAGCCGTGATGCTTGCCGGCGGTCTTGAAAATATGAACGCGGAGCGATTGAGACAGGCCGTGCTCGAAGGGGCCGTTCATCGTTTGAGGCCAAAGTTGTTGACGGAGGGGACCGTTTTGCTCGGGCTCGTTCCGATGCTCTGGGCGAGTGGCGTGGGGTCGGAGGTCATCCGGCCGATGGTCGCGCCCGTCCTGGGAGGGATCTTGATCGCCGACGAGGTCATCGATTTATTGCTTCCCGTGATGTTTTATCATGTGCGACTGCGTAGATTAAGAAAGCGATCTGGCTACGACGTTCGAACCGGACCGAGTATTCGGGTCGAAGCCGATAGTCCAGGTCTTGGAACCGCCGAGTCAGAATGGTAGCTTGTGTTCCGAGTGCGAAGGTCGCGTGATTTTCGTTATTGCGAGACGTTGAGGGGATGGCCATGATCCGCGTCGGGATTGTTGGATTGGGATTCATGGGCCGGATGCACTACCGCTGCTGGTCGGCATTACCGGACGCTAAGATTACGGCCGTGTGTGAGGCCAGCGCAAAGGTACTCGCGGCCGCCGGGCAGGCTCAGGCGGGGAATGTCGGTGGCGCTGCCGACTCAATCGACCTGGAGGCGTTGCAGGTTTTCAGCGATCTTGATGTTTTGATCGCTTCGGGAGCCGTGGACGCGCTATCCATCACGCTGCCCACATTTCTCCATGCGGCGGCCACCGAGAAGGCGTTAAAGGGCGGGCTCCACGTCCTTTGCGAAAAGCCGATGGCGCTTACGGTCGACGAATGCGATCGCATGGTCGCGGCGGCCAAGGAATCAGCCAAGGTGCTACAGATCGGGCATTGCATCCGGTTCTGGCCCGAGTATGTGGTGACGAGTGAGATGGTCCGCGATGGACGTTATGGCAAGGTGATCGCCGCGTCGTTTCGGCGATTCTCCGCGATGCCCGGCTGGAGCCCCGATAGCTGGTTCGCCGACGAGAAACGGAGCGGGGGTCAGCCGCTCGACCTTCATATCCATGACACCGACTATATTCACTATTTATTTGGGATGCCGCGTGAGGTCGCAAGCGTGGCGGACGAGGCCCAGTCTTACATCAGCACTCAGTTCCGTTACGACAACGGCCCGGCGGTTGTCGCGGAAAGCACCTGGCGAATGGCCCCCTCGTTTTCGTTCGAGATGAGCTTCGTGGTGGTCCTTGAAAAAGCGACGATTGTTTACGACCTGACGCGATCGCCCGCCTTCCGCGTCTTACCGACCGAGGGTGAGCCGTTTACTCCCGAGCTTCCCGGCGGAGACGGTTACTCGCGCGAGGTTGAACACTTCGCGCGCGCCGTGCTGGGTGCCACGCTCGAACACGTGATCACACCCGAGCAAGCTCGCGATACGATCCGCCTTGTTCTCGCCGAAAAACAAGCGGCGAGAGAAGGGCGGGTCGTCGCGTTGAACGGCTAGGCAACACTGGCGCTCGATCATTAGTCATAAGCGCATGATCATAGCGACTTTAAGTATTCGACGAGTTCCCGGCGTTCCTCATCGGTGAGACTTGCTCCCCCATAATCGTGCCCGTCGTTGGAGTTTCCCGGCACGACAGTGCCATCGTCGTTGCGCGCCCGATAGACCGGGAACCCCTTGGCATCGGTCTTGAAGCCAACGTTGACGTTGTCGAAAACCCGACTTCCGACGGTGAAGGTTTTGAGACGTTGCTTCGGAGGCAGCAGCAATTGATAGAGGTTGGGCACAGAGCCGTTGTGGAGGTAAGGGGCGGTTGCCCAGATTCCATTTAGGGGGCGAGCTTTGTAAGCAGGGCCGGGAATGATGGTGGGGACGGCCATGCCCATCACACCCCGACGCTTGCGAGTGTAATCGATCTCGATAAGCTCATCGTGAGGGGCGGCGAAGCCTGATCCGAGGATCGTTTGGATCACCGCGTAGCCGAGCATCTGATCCGAAGTGGCGGTGGCTTTGAACGTCTCCGGATTTAACGGTGGCCAGGGGAAAACGCGAACGAAAGCACCTTCGATTTTACCCGAGCTACCGACACGTTTCGAGAAATTGTCAGACATCTTGGGGTCGGTACCGACGGATCGCATCTGAGCGGTGACTCTTCGGAAACGGTCGGTCCGATCGATGGGAAGGTGACACTCATCGCATTTAACTTTGGCGAACACCGCCTTTCCTTTGTCGCGCAGTTCGGCGTTGATCGCGGGAAGAGTTGCGGGCCATTGTGGTGACCAGAGGCTCTTGAGTTCCTCATTGAGTGCCAGTAGATTTCGGACTTTGACCGTCGATTGAAACCCCGGGATCGGGCTGGGCGTTTCGGGTATTTCAATGCCTCCAAAGACACCGAGAACCTCGCCGACATTTCTTCCGAGAGCGCCCACACCGGAATTCTTGGCGACCCCGTTCCACTGAACGGCGTCATGCTGGGGTGTATCCCAAAGGAAGGGAATGCTCACGGGAGCGTCGGCAACGCCGGCGTTCGCCGTTTTGGGATCACCTGGCGGGATCTTGGCCGCCGCGTGGAAGACTTCGTTCATGATTGCGCCGAACGCATCAATTCGAGCGTTGAGAGCGGGGAAATCCTTGGGGAAATTGCGGGTGTTATACCCCTCGCGGCGATCGATCATCTTCGTCAGATCGGACTGGATGCCGCCGGGATCGGCAGGGCCTGATTCAAGCGCGGCGACTTTATCCACGAACCGTTTGAACTTTGCCGAATCATCACGTGTTACTTTCATCGCCTCAGTAAGCTCGACCAGGAAAGCCCCGACGTCGGAGCCCGCCGCACCGCCGTCAATGCGATAGCCCACGCCTTCGTAATTGAGCTGCGACGTGTGACACGCTGCGCACGTCAAGCCGAGCCATCCGCGCTTGTCGCCGTCGTCCTTCACGAAACCCACGGGCAAACCATCCGGATTTCCCGGTCCCGGCTTCTGAACAAGGTATCGAAACTTGCTCATGTTCCCGTTGTCGCGAAAGGGAGTTTCACTGCCTGTCTGTTCGAGAGCGAGGAACCAGATGTACGGAAGAATCTGCGACCCTTGAGATGTGTAATAAAACTTCTGTGAGACGTCGGAGGACCAGTTCTGATCGAGGTAGACGATTTTCGTGACTGACTCGCCGAAGGGGTCGACGACGGCCGTCATCGCATTTCGATCTTCGGCGGCGGCAACGGTCGGCGAGGTGACATTTTTCCCGGGATCGCCAGGCTGCCATGCGAGAGAGGGTGTTCCCTCGGGAGTTCCTCCGCAACCCACAAGCATCAAGGCCGAGATGATTAAAACGCAGGTCCGACGGAACTTCATTGCCATTCCCTTCCGAGAAAGATCAGGTCTGCACGACCGCGCAATCCTGGATGAGCCCGAAGGAGGTTATGGCGAGTCCGGTCGTCGGAAACAACAAAAAAAGCAAAAGATAGCGATCCATCGCGATCGGTTGACGAGATCGAGAGCCGACAGGAGGATGGCAAAGTCGAAAGTCAGTCACCGGCCCGGATGGGACGGAGCCGGATGAATCGCGGAGAAAGCAAGATGAAATTAACGATAACCGATGTAACGGTCCGTCTTCATCTCCTTTCGAACGCATGCTCCTCTTCGCTCGGCGAACACCGCGATCTCCGCGGCAATTTGTCCTCTCGTTCGATCCGGCTTTGCGATCCTTCCGGCGCGGATGCCCGAGAGACGGACGTGTCAGATCGACTCCGGAATTGCCCGGCGAAATCGTTCGGGCGGGAGCCAGGTCTCAAGATGCCTTCGGCGTTCCCTCCAGAGCGAACCGCGCCACGGTTTTCTGGAATTTCCTCTTCCCTTCCTCGACGGCCTTGCGAATTTGGCGAGCGCTTTCTTCACTCTCTTTGCGAAGGTCGGCGATCATCGTCAGCGATTCCACCTGATAATCGGAAATCGCGTTCACGAGCTTCTCAACCGACTCGGGCTTGATCGTTGTGCCGTAGCCTGCCTTGATCGCGGCCCTCTCCAACTCTCTACCAAGATCCGCGACATCTTCCAGACTCTTGTTCACACCTTCTTTCATCGCCTCCTGAGCTTGAGTGGCCTCGTGGAGTCCGTACTGCGAGGTGTACACAGTTCCGAGGATTGTGAACACGTGTTCGTTCGTGGTGAAGAACGTGACCGACCTTCGGTAAACCCGGTCTTTCACGTCGTGGGTTTGCTTCAGCTTGGTGATCAGTGTGTCACCGACGTCGTAGCCGACGCTGAGGTTTTCGGTGATGTCTTTGAGGAGCTGGTAATTGCGGTCCTCAACCTGGAAGGTGTTTAGGGCCTCGTCGCGAGAGAGTTCCAGACGAGACGTCTCCGCTTCCCCGGCGGTCGCAGCGGCAACCTTTGCCTGCGCGTCGGCGAGCCCCCGCTTCGAGGCGTCGAGCGGGACGTTTTGCTTCTCAAGCAGTTCGCGCGACATGACCTCGGATTCCTTGAGGGCGAACCGAAAGTCGATGTAGGCGTCCATGATCTTCTGTTCGCGATCGAGCTGGTCCTTGGTGTCGTGGGCGACCGATTTGTAGACCTCGGCGATCTCGTTGAACCGCTTCGAGGGGGTGCCTCGGCGCAGCCTCATCCAGAGGTTTTGCATCGTCTCGGTGACGCTGATCTTGCCGTCCTGAAGCTGGTTGATCAGAGTTTTCGAATCCTCTCGAATCGAGTCGAACATCTGGGCGATTTCGAGGTATCGGTTGCCCACATTGATGTTCTCGACGTTATCGCGGACAAGCTGGTTGAACCGGCTCATGTAGCTGATGGTGCGCGAAATCGCCAGCACCTTGGGCTCGTCGAGATGCTTGACGTCATCAAGGAGCCGAATGAGCTGGTTGTTGGTGTCTTCCTTGTCGGCAAGGTTGAATTGACCGAGAACCTTGACGGCCTTGTCGAGATACTTTTGCATCCCCGTCGCAGGCGAGGAGGCAGTCGCACCTTTCGCGAGTTCGGTGCTCTGGCTTTGCGTTGAGTCGGCCATGATCGTCGGTAGCTCCCTTTGAAGGATTCGGATGTGGCTCGAAGGTTGGCAACCGATGTTCGACTCGGTCGGCCCGATCGAGTAAGATAGGTGGAGGTTGTCGGCTCGCCTAGACGCCCGCACATCGAGTCGCGGACGGTATTCGCGAGCGTGAAGTGTAGCGATCTCGGGCTTCTGGCGAAAGAAATCGTCTTCCGAGAAACCGGCGTTATGGCGAAAGCGACCAGCGAAGCCACCGAAGCCACCGAAGCGATGAGCGTTGCGGAGATGCTCCGGATCATGGATGTCGCGACCGCGATCCGGCTGGACCGCGAACTCGTTGACGAACAGCTTAACATTGATGCACTCAAGACCCGCTTGCGAGACCGGATGCTCGCGGCGGCGAAGGTCACCGGCGAGGATGTCACGCCCGAAGAAGTCGACGCCGCGATTCGCCAGTATTACAGCAGCCAACACGCCTTTCACGAACCGCCGGTGAGTCCCGCGCTCGCTTTGGCCCACCTCTGGGTCCGGCGCGATTCGATCTTGCGATGGACTGCGTTGACACTTGGCGGATTGATGCTGATCTGGGGGCTGTTTCTGTCCCCCTCAGGGCCGTTCACGATCACGGGTCGGACGCATCAACGAGTCGTCAAGCTGGGGAATGAGATCGCCAAGCGTGTGGAATCGATTGGTGCGGTCAGCCAGGACCCCGGCGTTGCCGCGCAAGTCACCCGATTGACCGTCGAAGCCGCGACCTATCGCAGGCAAGAAGACGAGGCAAAGCTCAAGACCGTTCGCGCGGCCCTCGTCGACCTCGACGAGAAGCTTCGCGACGAATACACCGTGTCTGTTCTTACCGGGAAGAAATCCGCGACGACACGGGCCTTTGAAGATGAACACGGAAAGCGGGTCTCGGGATATTATCTCTGGGTTGAGGCCAAGCGGGCGGACGGTAAGGTTATGACGCGACGAATCCATGACATCGAGACCGGTAAAGACGTGGACGCGACAGCCTGGGCGGAACGAGTTCCGAAAGAGGTCTACGACCGTCTCGGCGCGGATAAGCGTGCCGACGGGATCTTGAACGAGACCGAGTTTGCCGTGAAACGTAAAGGCTTTCCCGCAGAGTCCGTCACGATGCCGGGAGTGGACGGACAGCCTCTTAAACGCGCTGGCCAGATCACGAGGTGGTAACGACGATGGCGACCGAAGGGACCGACGTGATGGCGGCCCTCCAGGCCGACCTGGAGGCCGTGGGAAGCGACCTGACCGAGTGCGAAAAAGGCGCGTCGCGGCTCGATGGTCAGATGCGGGAACTGCTCTCGCAACGCGGCGAGAACCTGGTTCAACTTGCGCGGATCTATCTTCCCGAGATCTCACCCTCCGCCATCGAACGGACCTTTCAAGCGATTCGCGGAGACCTTCTGGGAATCCTCGCACGAAAGGACTCACGACAATGCGAACTCAAGGCGCAGCTCTTGCAAATCGAGACCGATACCGCTGAGCGGACCCGTGAACTCGACGACGTTACCCGCCGCCTCAATGAAAAAGTCGCCCGGAGAGAACAGCTCGAAGCCCAGGTCGCGGAGACTCTCAAAGGCGACCGCGCTTTTCAGAAACGCTCGAAGCTCGCCCTTCAGGCGGAGGAGAATCTGCACCGAAACGAACAGCGAATCGGTGACATCGAGACTGAATCCGCCAAGAAACTCCCGTTCTATGAAAAAAGCCGTCTCTTCCTTTATCTTTATGAACGTCGATTCGGCAGCTTGGAATACAAGGCGAGAGAGTGGACGCGCGGGATCGATGCCTGGGTCGCGAGACTGATCGGTTACAACGACGCCAGGATGGGCTACGAATACCTCAAAAAGACGCCGAAGCTCGTCGGTGAGGAAGTCGCCCGTCGTCGCGATCAGTTCAACGCCTTGATGCAACAAGTTGAGGCGCTCCAGCATGAGGAAGCCGACAAGGCGGGACTGACGGCGATTCTTGGTGAAGGCGATGCACTCGGCACGGAGCGCGATCGTCTCGTTCAGGAGATCGACCAGTTAAGGCAACACGCGGAGAGTGCGAATCAGGCGCTGGCGGATCTCGCGGCGTCTCAAAACCAGTTCCACACCGAGGCGATCGAAAAGTTTCGCGGGTTCCTCAGCGAGACCAAGCTGGCGATCCTTCAGAAGCGTGCTCGGGAAACCCCTGAACCCGACGATGACAAGATTGTCGCCGACCTCATGACGCTCGATGGTGAGATTCAAGACATCAATCCACGTTTGTCTGAACTTAATGAACAAAGACAGACCTCCGAAAGGATTCGACAAGGGCTCGATATTGTCGCGGCTCGCTGTCGTCAGGCGAATTTCGATTCTCCGAGATCCTATTTCACAGGTAGCTTTGACGTTCGACGGCTGGTCGATCGGTTCCGTGACGGACTCATTGATGCGGATACACTTTGGCAAGAGATCCGGTCGGCGCAAAAGTTCCGCCCTCACTGGGTCGAGTCAAGAATCGCATCGGGAACTGAAGCTCTCACCTCGCCGGCGGGGCGGGTCTTGATGGGAGCCATCTGTAACGCCGCCAATGCCGCGCTGCAAGTGTCCGCGAGTCGCAGTGTCCAACGTCGCGAATCAGGTAACTTTCCGTCGCAATCGTATCCTTCCAGCCCGACCCCTCAGGCTCCTCCTTCGTACTCCCCCCCTTCAAACGGCGGGGGCGACGGGTTCACAACCATCGACGGATTCTGAGGTGAACGTATCGAAACTCTCTGTCACGAGGTCACCGCCAGCGATGTTCAGCCCGACCATTCAAGATTACGAGAAGCTCGGCCTCTTTTACCTCGGCCGGTCATTCGACGCCGTGACGCGAAAGGCAGGCGATGACCTCATCATGTACG
>JAYVYS010000396.1:0-4100 GCA_043784005.1 Isosphaeraceae bacterium | reverse complement strand
GTAGAGTCTGTTAAAGGGAGATCCGAGGCGGCGACGATGGGAGCGAGAGAATCCGCGACCGATGCGCGGAGCATCGCCTCGGTTTACATGAATCATCGTAAAAAATGGCGAAGACGCCCCGTGAATCGGGGCGGGCGAGGTGACCTATTATTCGACGAGCGGTAACGTTACGGTCTGTTGATTTTGTTCCAATCGCCGTAGACTAAAATCCGGTCATCAAGTTCCATTCGGTCTTTGCAGCGAAATCGTCAGATTCACACATTTGTTGAGCTAATCCTCATTCCAGGGCACGTTCGGTCCTCCCTAGATGCAAACGCTTCCCTGCTTATCGAGTGGATCGCCAAAACGAATCTCCCGCACTTTTGCCCCAAGAGACGAAGACCGATGAGCATTTCGAGAGCGGGTTCCTTGCGATTCACGGGGGTTTCGCTTCAGAATTGGCGCAACTTCAAAAAAGTGGATATTGATCTCGCCCGTCGGGTTATCCTCGTCGGTCCCAACGCCTCAGGGAAATCGAATTTCCTCGACGTTTTTCGCTACCTTCAAGCGATCGTTTCGGTCGGCGGAGGGTTTCAGGAAGCGACTCAGGAACGGGGAGGAGTCTCTCTGATTCGCTGTCTGGCCGCGAGACGGTTCCCCGAGATCGTGATCCGGGCGACGGTCGGAAATGACGAGGAATTGTCAATATGGACTTACGAATTGAGGTTCAAACAAGACAATCGGCAGAGGCCGATCCTCACCAAGGAGAAGATCGAGCACCGAGGCGTGACTTTCCTCGATCGCCCCGATGCGGACGATGGGAAGGACTCCGAGCGTTTGTCGCAAACTTACTTGGAGCAGGTTAACGCAAACAAGAATTTCCGAGATTTGGCGGAATTCTTCAAATCGATTCAATACCTCCATATCGTTCCACAACTCATCCGGGAACCGGATCGATCTCTAGGCAAGAAGAATGATCCATTCGGCGGAGACTTTTTGGAACAGATCGGGCGCACCCCGGAAAAGACTCGGGAAGCCTGGCTTCCGCGAATCCGGGATGCGCTCAAGCTGGCGGTCCCTCAAATGCAGGATTTGGAGATGGTACGTGATCCACGAGGAATTCCCCATCTTAAAGCGAGATATGCTCACTGGAGGCCAAATGGTGCCTGGCAGTCGGAGTCTCAATTTTCCGACGGAACTCTTCGATTGATGGGGCTGCTTTGGGCGCTCCTTCGCAAATCCGGCCCGATTCTGCTTGAGGAACCTGAACTCTCCCTTCATCCTGGTGTTGTTAGCCACCTGCCTCAGATGTTTGCCAGGATGCAGCGGCGGTCAGGACGTCAGATCCTCATCAGCACGCATTCCTCCGACCTTCTTAAAGATGAGGGGATCGGCCTGGATGAGGTATTGCTCCTTGAACCCGGTGATGAAGGCACGACGATTCGGCTCGCAGCCGCGATCGAGGACGTCAAGGCGCTCCTGGATGGAGGATTGTCGTTAAGCGAGATCGTCATCCCGAAAACTCGTCCTGAACGCGTCGAACAACTCACTTTCTTTTTGGATTGACGCCGTGACAACCCGTAAGCACGTCGTCATCTCCGCGGCCGTTGAAGGCCCCTCGGACGAAGCGATCGCGAAGCGTCTCATCGTCGAGGCGGGAGGGATTCCAGGCCCCGTTTTTGGCAAGAGTGGAAAATCGAAACTACGCGAACAAGTGCGCGCCTATAACATGGCGGCAAAGCAACGACCCTGGTTTGTCCTCGTCGATCTCGATAGGGAAGAATGCCCCTCGTCGCTGCTCAACTCCTGGTTGCCAGCGCCTGAACCCCGGATGTGCTTTCGAGTCGCCGTGAGAATGTTGGAATCCTGGCTGCTTGCCGATAGCGATCGAATCGCTCAATTTCTCGGCATCAGTGAACGCCGGGTTCCAAAAGCTCCGGAGTCGTTGATCGACCCTAAACAAGCGTTGATCGAATTGGCCCGCAGGACACGAAAGCGAGACATTAAGGCAGACATGGTTCCAAGACCCGGCAGCGGACGATCCATCGGGCCCGGATATACGTCGCGGCTCATCGAATTCTCCGCCCTCTCCGAACAGGGTTGGAGACCTGAGATCGCCGTGAAGCGATCGACAAGTTTACGACGATGCCGATTGGCTCTAGAAAGGCTAGTTCAGGGAGGGTGATCCGTTTTCTCGGTTCAGATCCTCGCCAAAACCAGCGAGGCGTTCTGACCCCCGAACCCGAAGCTGTTCGAGATCGCGGTGCGAAGGGGCTTTTCTCTCGCGGTGTTTGGCACGTAGTCTAGGTCGCAATGAGGGTCGGGAGTGGCCTGGTTGATCGTGGGTGGGATCACTCCGCGATCGAGCGACATCGCCGTGGCTGCCGCTTCAAGGGCTCCCGAGGCCCCGATCAGGTGGCCTACCATCGACTTTTGCGAACTCATCGGGATCGTCGGCGCGCGGTGGCCGAAGACCTTCTTGACGGCCACCGTTTCCATGAGATCGTTAAGACGTGTGCTTGTGCCATGCGCGTTAATGTAGTCGATGTCGGATGGGTCGACTTTGGCTTCACGCAAGGCAGACTTCATCGCGAGCGCGGCACCCTTGCCTTCGGGCTCCGGCTTGGTGATTCCGTAGGCGTCGAACGAGGAACCGTAGCCGGTGATCTCGGCGTAAATCTTCGCTTTCCGACGTCGCGCGCTGCGGAGACTTTCCAGGACCAAGACCGCCGCGCCCTCACCCAAAACGAATCCGTCGCGCTCGCCGTCGAACGGTCGAGAGACTTCCGCGGCGGGTCTTGAAGAGGCGCTGACGGTCTTCATCAGGTGGTACGCCACCAGCATTTGCGGGTCGAGTCGGCTGTCGCATCCCCCCGCCAGCATGATGTCGGCATCTCCCCGGGCGATCAGTCGAAAGGCTTCGCCCACGGCTTGCGTACCCGCCGCGCAGGCGGTCACAACTGTGTTGTTGGGGCCCATGGCATGATGAAGGATCGAGATATGAGCCGCCGCCATGTTCGGCAAGTGCTTCAAGAGCCAGAGCGGAAACATCGATTCGGCACGGGCGATGGTGAACTTCGCGATGTCGAATGCCCCGTTGGCGCCGATCGATCGCGCCATCGGGCCGACAAGCTCGTTGATATCCATCGGCGTGATTCCCGTCCCCATCGTCACGCCGAAACGTTCGGGATTGAGTTTCTCCGCCTCGACTCCCGAGTCTTCCATCGCGAGCGCCGCAGAGCCGACGGCAAACCCCACCGCCCTGCTCATCAACTTAGCGCTCTTCTTGTTGGGACCAAGATAGGGGGTCACATCAAAATTTTTCACCTCGCCCGCGATCTTGATCGACTGGCCCGAAGTGTCGAAACTCTCGATCAACCCAACGCCAGAGCGCCCCTCCACGATCGCTTCGCCAAACGCGCGGCGACCGATGCCGTTGGGCGAGACAACCCCGATACCTGTCACCACCACCCGGTGCATGATATCCCACCCTCTAAGGTTGCAGACTCGTCGCTATCGTGGGAGGCCCGTTGAACAAAAACCTTCAGAAACTCAACGAACCTGAAGCCGCGGATTCCACTCACTGACGACGGCACCACTTACTCAATCACGAAACTTAGAACGGCAAAAAATTGTCTCAACGCCCTTCTCAACCGACGGTTCCCGCACCTCGAATTGTACATCGTTGGGTTTTCGGGCGATGGTCATCTCATCTTCACCATTCCACCTACATCTTTACTTTCAAAACGTACGATTTGCCTTGTCCTTACATCTTACCATTTTTGCGCGGCTCCGGCAAAGAAAACTGGAATTCTAGGCAAATCACACAGAATACGCTCTTTCGTCCGCGAACAGAAGGGCTTCAACCCCGCGGAGAATGTGAGCGGTGGAGCGACTCATGACGCGGCGTGGGATTCGTGGTATTTTGGGGTGGATCGGGCGAACCTTGTCTGACGTCGCGTCTCTCCGTGGCGATGCTCGACGACACCTCGGCGCAGGGAGTGATTTTCGATGGCTCTTACGCTCGCTTCGAGATCGACCTTGATTGCTCCCTCCGCGACGCTGGCGATGGCCGCCGAGGCCCGTCGCTTGAAGTCCGAAGGGGTGGATGTACTCGACTT
>JAYVYS010000395.1:0-5020 GCA_043784005.1 Isosphaeraceae bacterium | reverse complement strand
CTTGATCGGGTCGATGTTTGAAACCGTTCGAACGATTCTGGCGATGCTAAATGTTTCGCCGACCTGAATCAGTTCGATCGAGCCCTTCGGCTTGTCGGTCGGAATCCCCGGTGACTTGCTGTCGAAAATCGTGAGCTTCATCTGCGGCCGTGCGCCCTGTGCTCGCGTCAGGTTACAGTGAATCTCTCCCCGGTTGTAATCGACATAGGTCACCAACCCATCAGGACGATCGAGGACGTTTTCCTGCTTTTCAACCTTGTCTCGGGCTTCTCGGAGAGCGTTTTGCGCCAGTGCGAGCCTCTTCGTATCCTCGTCAATCGTCTCTCGAAGCTTGGCTTCGACATTCGCGAGCCTGGCCTGGAGCGCGGCGTTATCGGTCTGAAACTTGTCGAGTCTCGCGATCAGCGATTGCCTCTCGGCCTCATGCTTATCGTGCTCGGCAGTGAGGTCTTTCGCCTTGGCGTCGACAGCGGCGACTTGCTCGTTGATCTTTCCCGCGTTGACAGTGTTCGCCGACTCGAGGTTCCGTTTCACATCGACGTAGTTCAACGACAGTCGTGCGGAAAGTACTGAGAGGTTCTTCAGTAGGTCGGTCATCCTGGCGAGTGCCGAGATATAGGTTTTATTGGGTTCGCCACGGTAGGCGGCGGCGATTTGCTGGACTTTTTGTTTGGCGTCCTCGAGCTCCGGCCCCTGGGCTCCGGAAGCCTGGGCCTTGGCGACTGCGTCGTTGACCTGATCGATCATCGACTTCAATTCGTCGTCAATCTTGGCGTATTCTTTTTTGATCTCGGCCTTGACGCCGTCGACCTCTTCGGCACGGGCGCCGATTTCCTTACGCATCGCGTCGTACCGATTTAACGCTTCGCTGGCGGCATCTCCGGCGGTCTTGGACTTACTTTCCGCCGTCATCATTTTCGAATCCGCGACCGAGTAGGCCTGATACGAAAAGTAGGTGGAGACCGCGAGGATCACGGCGAGCGTCACGAAAACCGCCACGGCGATTTTCAGACCCTGAGACTCATTGGCTGCAGCCATGGGTGATCACTCCCTCCGCCCGGACCGGGTGCGAACTGCGCGTACGATCCGACGGTTGCTGATAATATGTCACACAAGACGGGACGTGGCGGGCCTGTGGGCAAGTTTTTCACAAGCACGCAAACGGCGCGGACCACGCACTCCCGGGGGACCGGGACGATTTCACCAATTGTAGAAGGCGCGAGCGGCCCGGTCAAACGTTTCCCGGATGTTTGATTCAAGTCGCGATCCGAAGATTTTAGACGCGCTTGCGGACCTGAAGTTCCCCATGCGCGAAACCCGCGAACTAAAATTCTGACCGGTTCGGGGTCGGAAACAAAGACTTCTTGCCAATCATCGAGTTGCCCTCCACACTTCACAAGCGGAAACCAAATTCACCACTCTCCGAAGCTAAGCCAAAAAGGTTTTCCTTCTCCATGACTCAGCCGTTCCTGTTTTTTCCTGACGATGGTGAAAGCGGAGCCCCGCCACCCGCTCCTGCGTACCCGCCCACATTGTCGAGTCGCCGACCGACAATTTACGTCCTTGATGCGTATTCACTCATCTATCAGGTTTATCACGCGATCGACGAGATGACCGGGCCTTCGGGTCAGCCGACAAACGCCGTGTTTGGGATCGTCCGCGACCTTTTCAACATCCTTCGCGACAGGAAGCCTGCCTACCTCGCCGCGGCATTCGACGGCGCGGGGCCGGTCTTTCGCTCCCAGATCGATCCCAACTACAAGGCGCAACGCGCCTCGATGCCCGACGACCTGATCCCGCAGATCCCCGTGATTCGCCGAGCATTCGAGGCATTTCGTGTTCCGGTCCTCGCCCAAGAGGGGATGGAAGCGGACGACCTGATCGCCACCATCACGAACAAGGCTGTGGAACGTGGCCTTGATGTCGTCATATGTACCGCAGACAAGGACGCTAGACAGCTTCTTTCCGACAACGTCCGCATCCTGAATTTACGAAAACAGCAAATCCTTGATGTCCCGGCGCTCCTCGCCGATTGGGGAGTGCGCCCCGATCAGGTCGTCGATCTCCTCGCGTTGACCGGAGATACCTCGGACAACGTGCCCGGTATCCCGGGAATTGGCTTGAAGACCGCCACAAAACTGCTTCAAGAATTCGAAACCTTGGAGAACCTACTCACGAACGTCGCGAAGGTGGCGGGAGCCAAGCGAAAAGAGAACCTGATCGAATTCGCCGACGTCGCCCGTCGCGCTCAACGGCTCGTCACACTCAGGGGCGATCTCGAACTCGATCTCGATTGGGAAGCGTTACGAACGACAACCCCGGAAGTGAAAGCGCTCAAGACACTCTGTATCGAATGCGGTTTTCATCGTTTTCTGGCGGAGCTTGGCCCCGATCCCCAGGCCCCGGAAAAAGAGTGGAAGAACATCTATCAGTGTGTGGATTCTCCAGAAGCGTTCGACCGATTTTTTAAAATGCTTTCCTTGCAACAGAAATTCGCGTTGGACACCGAGACAACCTCGGTCGATGCCATTCGCGCCGATCTTGTCGGGCTCTCCTTCTGCTGGAAAGCGGGAGAGGCATATTACCTCCCCGTGCAAGGCCCTTCGGGCAGCCATTTGCTGGATCAGACCACGATTCTTGACGCTTTGCGTCCCATTCTCGCGAACCCCGCGACCGAGAAAGTCGGCCAAAATATCAAGTACGATCTCCTCGTACTTCAGCGGGCGGGCCTTTCGATCGAAGGCCCGGTCATCGACACAATGGTATTGAGCTACCTCCTCGAAAGCGGCGAGCGCAATCACAACCTCGATCAGCTCTCTCTCCGACTGCTGGATCACACCATGATCCCGATCACCGCACTGATCGGGAAGGGCAAGAAACAACTCGGAATGGCCGAGATTAAGGTGGCCAAGGTCGCCGAATATGCCGGCGAGGACGCCGACGCCACCTGGCGAATCGAAGAGATTCTCGTTAAAAAAGTGAGAGAGGAAGGGCTTTGGACGCTATACGACGAACTCGAACGGCCGCTGATTCACGTGCTCGCGGCGATGGAACGCTGGGGAGTTAAGGTCGATGTCGACTTGCTCGGAAGACTCTCCGTCGAGTTTGCAGCGCGTCTTGCCGCCATCGAAACAGAGATTTACGCGGTGTCCGGCCGCCCGTTCAACATCAGCTCACCGCTCCAGCTTCGTCAAATCTTGTTCGAGGAGCTGAAACTGCCGACGCTCCAGAAAACTCCCGGCGGCGACCCAAGCACAGCGCAGGAAGTTCTTGAGGAACTCGCAGCCCTCCACGCTCTCCCGAGACTGCTCATCCAGCACCGGCAACTCGCGAAGCTCAAGAGCACCTACCTCGACGCTCTTCCCGCGCTTGTGAACCCCATTGACGGGAGAATCCATGCGTCGTTTAACCAGGTGGTCGCGGCGACAGGCCGACTTTCATCCAGCGATCCGAACCTGCAAAACATCCCGGTACGTACCGAGGACGGCCGCCAGATTCGCCAGGCGTTCGTTCCGGGAGAGCCCGGGTGGGTTTTGCTGACGGCCGACTACTCGCAAATCGAGCTTCGGATTTTGGCCCATTTTTGCAAAGATCCCGCACTCGTGTATGCGTTCGAGAACGACCGGGACATTCATACCGCCGTTGCCTCGAAGATTTTCAAAGTGCCCGAGTCGGACGTCGATGGCCCGATGCGACGGGTCGCCAAGACCGTGAACTTCGGCGTCATCTATGGCTTGAGTGCCTTCGGGCTGGCGGGCCGGCTTGGCATCACTCAATCCGAGGCCGCGAAATTCATCGACGCCTACTTCCAGGAATACGCGGGCGTCGACACTTTCATCACCAAGACGCTCGAATCCGCACTCGCCAATGGCAGGGTCGAGACCATTCTCGGCCGGCGTCGACCGATCAACGGAATCAAGAACACCACGGGCCGCATACGCAACCTCGCCGAACGGACCGCTGTGAACACGGTGATTCAAGGGTCGGCGGCCGATCTGATCAAGCGCGCGATGCTGTCGGTCGATCGTGAAATCCGAAATCGCGGGCTCAAGGCGAGGATGCTCCTTCAAATCCACGACGAGCTCGTCTTCGAATGTCCCAAGTCGGAAGTCTCTCAGTTCGCTCCGGTGGTCCGCCATGCGATGAACACCGCACTTGACCTTGATGTTCCCCTCAAAGTCGATCTCGCGGCGGGACCGAACTGGCTTGATGTGCAAGCCATCGTTAGCGCGGGGGAATCGTTATGAAAGCGTGTCCTCATCAAGGAGTTGGTGGTTCGCTCGTCGCGGAGTGACATGATTTTATCAGGCATCCATCCTCGGCCCGCACCGGTTCGTTGATAAAAATGGAGAAGAGCAGCTTGAATCGGATTGCAGTCGGGGAGATTATGCCGTATAAGTAACGGATCAATGCTTAACTCCCGCTCTTGACATCATCCTTGCCTCCACTTCGAGGTTCCAGTCCCCTCATTTATTGCGGCGCGTGCGAGCCGTGGGTCGCTTCGGGCGAGAGGGGTCAACGACGGATGACAATCACTCAGGACCATCCTTCGATATCATCAATTGCCACCGATCCGAAACGGATCTGAATCCGTGCGGAAGCGCGTCGCGCTTCGTGATGACTGGCATATGTCACGAACTTTCTTTCCACTGACGAAGGCGATTTTCTCCCCTGCTTCCCGTCCAATTCGGGATCAGATGGTTTTGACTCCACTCAATAATCGGTCCGTTAGACCCTCCACGATGCATCGTCCAGAATCGATTTTGAAATCATTATCTATGCCCTCGCCTGATCGCAGTCCCCATCGCGTCCGCTTACTTCCAGGGCCCTGGAAGCACGGAAGTATTCCCGTGTTCGGGCTTGTCGGAGGCATTGGAGCGGGCAAGAGCGCCGTTGCCACGCGAATGTCGGAGATCGGGGCATTTGTCATCGACGCCGATAAGGTGGGACATGCCCTGTTGAATCAACGTCCGGTACGTGACCAGGTTTTGGACCATTTTGGAACCGCGATTCTGGCGCC
>JAYVYS010000394.1:0-3987 GCA_043784005.1 Isosphaeraceae bacterium | reverse complement strand
CGGTAGGTGGATTTCAATCAGCGTGCAGAACGTAGTTTAGCGGACGCGTGCGAAGGGTTCCACGGAGCACTTCAGAATCGGGTGGAGGACGCCGGTTGCAACTCCGACGGAATTCGAACCAAGATTCAAATCTTGCGACGATCGCGTCGATGGTCACGATACTGGCGGAAATCTCGAGAATTTTCAGCAGTTTGGGGATGGCGGTGATCTCGTTGCTCTTGGTATCAACCACCACCTGACCGAGTCTGATAGGGTTGGACGTGGCCCGGGCGCTGACCATGTGGATCTTGTAGGCTTCGAGCGTGAAGTTTAGTATGGGATATATCGGTCAAGCCTGCCAAGGGACAGGTCATGCGACGAAACCTCGTACGGCTGAAGTTACGCCACTGGATGATCCTGGTGTCGATCGCGGCATGCGCGTTGGCGATGGCGCGTCGGGTAACTTCGGAGTACTGGAATCCGAGGCAACCCTCTCACCTCTCGCAAGTCTTCGGATGACTGAAGGAACTGGGAATTGCCATCGCAGTTGCGAAGGATGTATCAGACTTTGGCGAGGGAGATGCCACGTCGGAATTCGACCCCACCGCGCCCCCGGACTCGGATCTTCCATGTCGAATCGAGGGGGTCTGGATCAGTGAGATTCGTCAGACGAAATGGGAGCCATTACGATTCGAGTTTCGCTTCGGTGATGATGCTTCTTTGGAAGTGACGGGAATTCCCGAGAACCCATCGAATGTCGATCGGTACAGAAAACAAGGCCCGTATCGCCTGGAAGATGATCGCCTCGTCACGCCCGCACTCAATGAGGGACTGCCCGTTCGTGTTCAATCACAAAACGGTCGGCTCCTGTTGAAGATCGACGAGAGGCTTGAGTTGCTGCTACGACGCCCCGGATTCGAGCGTCATGAGCCGTGGACCCGGCTCAAATGAGACCGGCGTCGCTGCCAAATGACGATCAAGGCCACCGATGTGGCGAAGATCGCCAGCATTCCGGGCTCCGGGACAGGGGAGGCAATCACCTGAACCGAATGGATGACTCCGCCGAGGCCCGGATAGGCGCGGTTGTCGTTGTAAAAGACCGACAGACTGATCGAGGGATTGACCGGGTAATCGGCCAGATTCACCGCGCTGGGAAGCGCGTCGCTGGATAGCTTATTCGTGGTCGCATGCAGGTCGAAATCAAGCCGGACCGAATTGATGGACGGGTCGCCGGTCGAGCCGAACGTCTGATAAGCGTAGAACGCATCGCCATAAGCCGGGTTCTTGAGCACGCTCACGTCGCCGTTTTGGGGGCTGCCCGTGTGAAATGGCTGGCCATTGATGGTAAGCGCCATCGCCGGTGCCGAACCCCCCGTGGGGAAGACGTAATGACCGTAGGTCGGGTTGCCTGCCAGGTCGTTGGGAGTGTCGGAAGCGATGGAAACCGTCATTTTGAAGGGCGAGCCAGTCTGGATGGAACTGTCAAAGAACCCCGTTGGATTATCGACGCGGTTGAGAGTCCCTTCAAAGACATAAGTCGTCATCGCGCCGCCGTGTGCCGACCCTGCGCCGACTCCTCCCAGCAAAACGCCACAGGCCGCAACCCATCGAAGGCGATCCATGCCAGTCCCTCTTCCAAAAGAATTCGTGCTTGACATCCATGCAGTCATACCCAAGAACCTGGATTCGCTCAAGGTGATTTCGCAAGCGCTATTGAAGTGCGGCTTTTCCACCATTGCTGGAATCAGAGAATCGTGTTATCACCCCGGTGCTGGCTGTGTCATGTCGCGGGGCCTGGATGTGCCCCGGCGCTTTCTCCAGGATACGGATGGATCCGGATATGAATCGACGTCACTCTCCTATTCGTAAATCCGCCGCGCTGTTGATTGCCGCGCTGTTGCTGGGTTGCGCGGGCGGATTGACGGCGCGCGGCGACGCGATGTACTCGGTGACGAACCTCGGCGCGCTCAGTCCCGTGGGGCTGGATTCGCAGGGTCACACCTATCTCAACCAGTTTTCGAGCGCACCCTATCCTATCCATCAGGATCTCGGGCAGCGCGACCGGATCGGCTATTCCGCACTGGAGACTGCCCGCCGCTACGAGCCGAGCGGGCCGAATGCGGGCCAGTTCACCGACATCGGGGCCAACGTTCCCAAGGGAGCCTATCAGGTCGGCAGCGCCGTCAATCCGGCCTCAAGCAAGGTGATCGGGGTGACGGGCGACGACCGGGCCGTGGTATTAACCAACCAAGGAACCTTCCTCACCGACGGCAAGACCGCGACCCGGTTTGATGTTCCGGCGGGGTATGGTGTCGTGGCTGTGAACGCCTCGGGCCAGGCCGCCGCAAATCTCGGTGACGGTTATTCCTCCTCCAATGCGGCGATCGTTAAGGCCGGAACCGCAACCCCGATTGTCACGCCCAACGGTCAGCTGAGTGAGGCGGTCGCGATCAATGCATCGGGACAGATCTCGGGCCGGATGTGGGATAATATTCCGGGCACTTGGACGGAAAACAAGGCCCACGCTTTCGTCACACAGAACGGCAAGGTTGTCGACCTGGGGACGCTAGGCGGGGCGTGGAGTCGAGCCACGGCGATCAACGATGGCAATCAGGTCGTCGGCGTCTCCGACACGGGGACCCAGGTCAATATGCCCGGCTACGTTAACTGGAAGGTCCCGGCCACTCACGCGTTTCTCGCCACCAACGGTACGATGAAGGATCTGGGAACGATCGGCAACGACTCGTTCAGCGTGGCCCTGGGATTCGGCTCCAAGGGACAGGTGCTCGGATATTCAAGCGCGAACTCTTCCAGTTCCTACAATCCCCATGACCCTCCTTCCTACAGCTATGGCGTCTTCTTGGGAAGTTCGGACCGCGCGTTCCTCTATGACGGCAAGACGATGCTTGATATTAACAAGCTCGTGATCCCGCCTCCCTCGGGTCTTGTGAGCATCGACAGAGCGTTTGCCATCAACGACAAGGGGCAGATCCTTGCCGAAGGCTATTACAACACGACGATCCGCAATACCCTGCTTCTGACCCCGATCAGCCAGCCCCAGCCGACTACGCCCCCGGAGCTGATTCCCGAACCGGCCACCTGGGTCTTCTACGGCCTGTGCCTCGCCGGTTTCAGTGCGCATCGCCTCAGAGCGAAAGCCCGAGCCGGTCGTCGGGCGGGTCTCGACTTAACACCATCGAATAAGTAGAAGTAGGGTCCGCTATTTGGGGACCACTCCTTGACGTGCATGGAATTGATCTACGAAGATTTAGGCCAAGATCTTGCCGATTACCTTCCCCCCCACATCCGTCAAGCGAAAGCGTCGGCCGTTGTACTTGTATGTCAACTTTTCGTGATCGAGGCCAAGTAGCCTCAAAATCGTGGCATGAAGGTCGTTGACGTGGACCTTGTCCACGGCGGCCTCGTACCCGATCTCGTCGGTCTCTCCGTAGCTGACGCCCCCTTTCACGCCTCCGCCCGCGAGCCAGAACGTGAAGGCGTGGGGGTTGTGGTCGCGGCCGGGCTTGTCCCCTTTCTGCGCGATCGGCAGGCGGCCAAACTCGCCTCCCCAGATCACCAATGTCTCGTCGAGCAGGCCGCGCTGCGCGAGGTCGGTCAAGAGTCCCGCGACTGGCTTATCCGTCTCACCGGCGAACTGACTGTGATTCCCTTTGATGTCGGCATGACCATCCCAGGAAAGCTGATTTTCCATCCCGCCCGAATAAATCTGCACGAACCGCACCCCGCGCTCCACCAGCCGCCGGGCGGAAAGGCACTGACGGGCGACGTGGTCGCAACGCGGGTCATCCAGACCATAGAGCGTCTTGATATGAGCGGGTTCCGAATCGATGTCGATGGCTTCGGGAGCGGCGGACTGCATGCGGTAAGCGAGCTCGAAGCTCTCGATCCTGGCGGAAAGTTCAGCCTCGGCCGCGAATTTGTCGTGATGAAGCTGATTCAGGTGCTTCACCAGGTCAAGCTGGGAGCGCTGTTCGGGGTCCGACATTG
>JAYVYS010000393.1:0-2401 GCA_043784005.1 Isosphaeraceae bacterium | reverse complement strand
AACCCCGTGGAGGCGGGCGACCCTTATTTCGAATATCCTGTCCTTATCGACCCCGGTCACGTCCCGGTCGACCCCCCGGCATCAGGGGAAACCTGGCATTTCTCCCCTGCTTCTCACGTCGCTCAGCCTCGCCTCTGGTTCAGGGAGGGCCGGTCTGATGGTCTTGACGAACCGAATCGATGAGATCGCCCCCACAACGATCAATCCAGATTTGCTCAGGAGACAGTCCCTCGGCTACTTGTACCGGGCCGAAGACGTTGACAACAAACCGTTGTCGGAGCCATTCGCCGAAGTGCTCCGCCCGCCTGTCGAGGACCTGCCCCAGGCCAACATCCGCGCCTGGATCTTCGTACTCTCCGAACTGAAACCGGTCGATCGTGTCGACCCGGGGCGCGAGGTCGAGATGACGGGCAAGGCGTTGTGCGATCTGACTTCTGTGTTGCCGAATCCCCACCAACCCTGGATCCCGGCCTGGACTCGCGCTGTGGCGATCCTGACGATGACGACCGTTGAACGGCGTCTGAGCCGACCTCCGGATGAGAGGTTCCTGACCCGGTATGGCCTAAGAGAAGGTTTATCCCTCCGTCTATCGCTGGAGCAAGCCGTTGAAGAACTTTACCGCGAAGCCGCCGACCCGAACTGGGCGACAGGGCCGCAGGCTTTCTACTGGCTGGCCAGGGCCTTAGAGGTGCTTGACCCCGCCGACGACAAGGCTCCGGTACATGGCCGCCCTCCCTGGCAATCGGCCGGGACCGCCCCGGCCGCGTCGGACGAGCCTCGGCTCCGTCGCTATTTCCGCCGGCTCACCGCGGGCCGGCCCGACTTTGGATCGGACGCTGATGAGGCCGACGACACGGTCCTGGCCTACTTGGCTAGGAAGCAAACCGAGCCCCCATTGCCGGAAACGGCCTATCTGCGCGGTAATCTCCGGCTGACCGTGTGGGAGTGGGTCTGCGTCACGCTCGGCGGGCGGATCGACCGCATGAGTCGGACGGGCTGGTCGGGCTTGGTCCTCCTTGTCCTCTCGGCGACCTTGGCAGGCTGGGGTCTGGTCGTAGGCATTCCGGCGTACTGGCGGGTCGCCGAATTCCGCGAGCCCGAAAATCGGATGAACGCCGAACTCCAGGGGAGGGCCTACGATGTCAAGCGTCCCTGATTTCGACGGGCAAGGGCAGCTCGGACCCGCCCCACGTGCCCGGTACGAGATCAATGTGAGCGTCGTGGGAATCAGCCGTGCGGGAAAGTCGAGCCTGGTTATGTCAGTGGGTCACGCCTTCCGTCGCTCGAAGAACAAATTTGGCGTCATCGCCCCCCGTCTCCCCATGGCCCCGATCGCCAAACGCGAATTCCCGGTCTACATCGATGCGACCGTCAACGACATGCTCGAGTACCGGGACAAGATCTGGATCGGACGTCGGCGGTGGGACTTCAACACGTTCGATTTTCGCGGCGGCTTGATCTCCGAGATCCTGGCCGGGCGCGGCACCCCCGAGGCCAGGGAGATCCTCAACCGATCCGACCTGATCGTCCTGGTCCTCTCTCCCGACGAGATCGCCAACCCCGACTACTTGAGTCAACTTCTCGACGGGATGACGAGTTTGTGTGACGACGTCCGCGAGGCGGCCGAGGCCGAGGGCCGCCCGGCACCGATGTTTGTTCTGGCGTTAAGCAAGGCCGACGATTATGGCACGGCTCCCGGCCGCAACCCGCGCATGGTCCAAACTCGCCCCGCCCTTGACGCGCAACTGGCCCTGGTCGGCGAGACGGAAGGCCCCTCGCGGCAAGCTCGGGCGGACCAAAGCTGGCAGCGGTTCATCGAAGCCGTCGGCCCCGACCCCACGATGCGGGTGCTCTTGAGCGCGACCCGGCCGCTTTGGGAGCGGTTGGGCAAGCGGAGCCGGTTTTTCAATGTCTACCTCGTCGCGGCCGACCCGGAAAACCTCTTGTGGGAAGACTGGGAACGGCGCGGCAGCCTGCACCTGTTCGCCGACTTTTTCGAGTACTTATCGCGCCGCGATGGCAAGATCGGGCCGCGACTCTGGATCTACGCGACTGCCTTGGCGACCGCCGTTGTAGTCTGCGCCGCGGGCCTGACCTACCGCGCCGCCGAGCGTCAGGTCGAGGCGGTCCAGGTGAGCCTGGCGTCGGGACAGGCCGGAACCCTGCCGACCCACACGGGCGTCGGGTCAGGTCAAGTTGCGACGTTCGGGCCGCTAGAGATCGAAAGGTATCTCGTCGCGGAGCACGCGGCGATTGGCCGCCAGATCGGTCGCCGAACCGGTTGGCCGCTGCCCGATTACGTCGCCCGCCAACTCGTCCTGGTAAACCTACAGGAGAGGTATCGACGCCTCGCCGCGATGCTGGAAAGAGACAAGTTGACCGGCTTTGATCCCAAGAAGAG
>JAYVYS010000392.1:0-13362 GCA_043784005.1 Isosphaeraceae bacterium | reverse complement strand
ATCGAGGGAAGCGCGGAGACTGTGGATTCCCATTCTCTTTGACCTGCGGCGGTAGCGGCCAGATAACGAAGACGCGCGGCCACCAAGTCACGCCCGGCCAGACTCAATTCACGTGCATTGGGACGACGCGGGACGTCGATATCAACGTCGTCGATGCTGTTAAAGAACGCGAACATCCGGTAGTAGTCTTGCTGCGAGATCGGGTCATACTTATGAGAATGGCACTCGGCGCAGCCCAAGGTCAAACCCAGCCAGGCGGAGCCGACGGCATTGGTGCGGTCGACAACCGACTTGACTCGTTCGGCTTCGAGATCGATGCCGCCCTCGTGGTTTGAGAGCGCATTTCGATGAAACCCGGTCGCCACGATGTCTTCAGTTTTCGCCTGGGAAAAGAGGTCGCCGGCGATTTGGGCCATCGTGAATTTGTCGAAGGAAAGATCGCTGTTGATCGCCTCGATCGCCCAGTCACGCCAGCGCCAGGCGAAGGGAAGTTCCAGGTCCTCGGCACAGCCGCTCGAATCGCCATAACGAGCCCTGTCGAGCCAGTGCCGGCCCCAGCGTTCGCCGAAGTGCGGCGAGGCGAGCAGATGATCCACAAGTCGCTCGTAAGCATCGGGACGTGTGTCGGTCAGGAAGTGTTCCACCGCGGCGGTACTGGGTGGGAGTCCGAGCAGATCGAGACTCAGCCGACGGATCAATGTCGCGCGGTCCGCCTCGGGCGAGGGAGCAATCCTTTCGCTTTCGAGTCGATTGAGGATGAAGGCGTCGATCTCGTTGCGAACCCATGATGGATCGTGCGTTTCGGGCATGACCGGCCGGCGCACTCGTTGAAACGACCAGTGCTCATTCGTGGAGCGCCCCGGACGGGCGGTCACACTCGCCAGAGCCGGCCAGACGGCCCCATGATCAATCCAATCTTTGAGCACGGCGACTTCGGAAAGGGTGAGCCGCTCACCTTCGGGAGGCATCACCACGTCATTCGTTCCGGAGACATAATCAACCAGTAAAGATTCCTTGCTCTCGCCCGGCACGATGACTTCGCCGCTGTCTCCCCCTCGAAGGGCCTCGGCGCGGTCATCCAGCCTTAATCCCGCTTCTTTCTTTTCCGTTCCGTGGCAGCGTGAACAGCGCTCGGTCAGGATCTGGAATGCCGCGCGATTCAGTCCTTCGGCCGCGCGCTTCCCCGCCTCGCCTGCTTCCGCCCGCGATGCGCATGATGCGGCCATAAGCGAAATGGCGACAAGCGCGGTAGCGAAAAACCGAAATGAAAACGGGTGCATGATCCTGCCGTGTCGTCAATCATTAATATTGTAAATGAGAAAACCGTGCGTATGCAGCGGCTTTTTGAACTGGACAATTCGCCTGGCGGGAACCGATCGTCGAGGGAGTGGCCGCACGCGGGTCATCGTGTGCAACCCGATTAGCTTTCATCGAAACTCGGTATTTCGAACGCCTTTGTTCAGGAAAATTTCGCGTTGACGCTCTTCTCTGATCGCGTAACTCTCTCCACCCTCCCATTCGATTGAAAACATCGGGTCGACATCCAAAAGAACGACGGCCACTTCCGTTCCCGTGTAAGGGGCGAGTGCGAGAATCATCAGGTTGAGTGAGATTCAGTCAACTTCGGAGTGAGATCTCGCGCCCCGTGAATCCGTTGCGGACACACCACGTGAGACCAGTGAGGCTTGACGCAATCATTATGTTAAACCAAGGTTTGACTTCACGCAAGAACTCGCCATCGAGATGTTCCGGCAAGTCAACGTGCCTCGGGTGCCTCGTTAAAGATTTTGGCACAGGTCAGGATTTCCCGACTCGGTCCGATGACGCCGATCGCAGGGGATGCGTCCCCCGCGAATTCGTGTACAATCTCGTGGACGGAATCAGGAGGGCCGCGATCGATGAGCACGCAAACCCCGACGCAAACAGTCGTCTATCCCGACAGCGATGGCTTGCCGATGTCCGACAACACGCTTCAATTCGAGTGGATCACGAAGCTCGTCGGCGGCCTTCAAGCGATCTTTCGTGATAATCCGGACGTCTTCGTCGCGGGCGACCTTCTCTGGTATCCCGTTGAGGGTGATAACAAGACCCGAATCGCGCCCGATGCGATGGTCGCCGTGGGAAGGCCCAAGGGCTATCGCGGTTCCTACATGCAATGGCGCGAGGACGGAATCGCTCCCCAGGTCGTCTTCGAAGTCCGCTCGCCGGGCAACCGCTTCGGCGAGATGGCCCGCAAGTTCGCGTTCTATGACCGCTTCGAGGTTGAGGAATATTACCTGGTCAACCCGGACGCGGTGACGATGGAAGGTTGGAGACGTGTCGGCGACGAGCTTCAAGAGATCACCGAATTGAACGGTTGGGTCAGCCCGCGACTGGGCATCAAGTTCGACCTGAACGACCACAACCTGTGCATCCTCGGGCCGGATGGGCACCCGCTCGAGTCGTATGTCGACATTGCCCGCCGCGCCGACCGCTTGGCCGCCAAACTGCGCGCCCTCGGGGTCGATCCCGACGCCTGAACAGACTGCCGCGGACAACCACCCGTGAAACCGTGGTTGGCTCGTCTCTCTTCTCGTGAGTCGTCGCCTTTGAACTCTCCTGTTTCAGGCGGGCCCTCGAGTCAACGTCACGATCGAAGATCGTGAAGAGCGGCTCAAGACGGCGGATTTTGAAAAGGTGATGGACGCGGGGATCGAGCCTGCGGAGTCGCAAGGCTCCCTGCGTTTGGTCGATCTCGCGCTGAGTTCTGATCGACTGGCCGAGCATCTCGCTGGAGAAGTGGCGGATGGCTCCAAGGTCGATCACGATCCGAACGTGACTTCTTGGCGGATCATGGGTTTGACACGTGGAAATTCCTTCCATGAGACGTTCCGCGCAGGATACGATGGATGCGAAGTTCACTTTTCTTGATGATGATTGTAAAGGGACGTGCCGTCCCTTGGATTCACCGAGGGGTGAAGGGCACGAGAACCGCCTGGAACGGAAATCGAAAAAGAACGCGGAACGATCCAAGGGATTGCAAACGCATTTACGCTTTAAGAAGGGTAGAGGGAGATCAGGTCTCGGATCGGGCATCGTTTTAGCGCGGTTCGCGGTCTTTCATAAAGTACCGTGACATTGCATCACGACCGTGCCGCTCGTCGAGAAAAGTTGCCGACCGAGACGCGGTGGGAGCCCGCGGCGGAAAACTTATGAGTGTACAAACATCGGAAGCGCGTGAAACTCGTGTGCGAATTCTTTATGACGAGTTGCACCGAGTCGCCGTGTTAATGATGCGGCGGGAGAAGCCGGGTCATACACTTCAACCGAGCGCCCTCGTCCATGAGACGCTGATTCGCCTGATGACTCGAGGTGAACTCGACGCCGAGTCCGATCATGGTGAACTTTTGGCGGATGCGGTTCAGGCGATGCGTTCGCTGCTGATCGACCATCATCGGCGACGATCAACGATCAAGCGAGGAAGGGGCTGGCAACGTCATCCTCTTGACGCCGTGCTCGGTCACTTCGAGGCGCATGAGCGGATCCAGTTTGTGGATCTTCACAATGCGCTTGAGGAACTCGGCGCGCTTCAACCTCGACAGGCCATGGTGGTGTCGCTTCGTTATTTCTATGGGATGACTGTTCCGGAGGTTTCCGAAGTTCTCGGGGTTTGCAAATCGGTGGTCGAGGCGGATTGGAGAGTCGCTCGCGCGTGGTTGCTGGGTCGCCTTGAGGGAGATCGCTCACAATGACTCCCGAGGAACATGAGCGAGTGTCTCGGCTTTTCGAAGCCGCGTTCCACCTTCCGGAGCGGGACCGCGACGAATACCTTCGCCGCGAGTGTGATGACCCTGGGATCCGTGACGAGGTCACGCGGCTGCTTAGCCACGACCGAGCCGCCAGTGACGAAGATTTCCTTCGTCCTCCGGCATCCACGCATTTCATGCCTCAGATCCACTCCTTGAATCCCGTCCGAGCGGCCCGGAGGGGCCATCACCTGCGCTGCCCGCACTGTCGCGAGGCGATCGAGATCGTCAATCACGATTCCCGGGGCGACGTCACCTGCGCCGCCTGCGGATCGACGTTTCTCGTTGATCAGGATTCAGGACCGATTTCCCTACCGCTCTCAGGCCCGACGCCCCTCGGTCGATTCACCCCGGTGCAATGGCTTGGAGAAGGTTCGTTCGGAACGGTCTACAAAGCGTATGACCAAGTGCTCCGCCGTTATGTCGCCCTCAAGATTCCGAGGCTAGGCAACCTTGGCACGGCGAAGGACCGCGATAGCTTTTACAAGGACGCGACCAACTGCGCCAGCCTTCGGCATCCCTCGATCGTGACCGTCCACGAAGTCGGTGAGAGCGAAGGCGTGGTTTACATTGTAAGCGACTTGATTGATGGCATCACCCTTGCCGAACGATTGACCGACCCGGCGAACCTTCCCGGGTTTCCAGAGACCGCGCGAATCGTGATCACCGTGGCGGAGGCGCTTCAGTTCGCCCATGACAACGATCTCATCCATCGCGATGTGAAACCCTCAAACATCATGCTCGATGTCAAGGGCCGACCGATCCTGATCGATTTTGGACTGGCCAAGCGGATCACGGCCGAGATCACCATCAGCATGAGCGGCCGCCCGCTTGGTACCGCCGCGTTCATGAGCCCCGAGCAGGCGCGGGGCGACGCAGCGCGGGCCGACGGGAGAAGCGACATTTACAGCCTCGGGGTCGTTCTTTACCAGATGCTCACCGGCGAACTTCCGTTCCGCGGGATCGATCGCATGATCATCTACCGCGTGCTTCATGACGACCCGCGTCCTCCACGAACCCTGAACGACCGCATTCCTCGCGACCTCGAAACGATCTGTCTGAAGGCGATGGCCAAGTCGCCCGGCGAACGTTACCAGACCGCCAGCGCATTCGCGGACGACCTCAAGCGTTACGAACAGAACCGGCCGATTCTGGCAAGGCGCGCCGGTCAGATTGAAAAGAGCTGGCGGTGGTGCCGCAGGAATCCGTGGCTCGCCTCGGCCTTGAGCACGACCGCCGCATCGCTTTTGGCGCTCACGGTCGTCTCCGCGCTTTACGCTCTCAATAGCAGTCAACGAATCATCGAATTAAACCGCTCTCTCGCCGCGCGTTGCTATGATCTCGGACGCGAGGCCGGTGAGCGCGGTGACGTTGAGGAGGCGATCCTCTGGATGGAGAAAAGCCGAGAGGCCGCGACGAATGCGGGCGATGTCGACGCGACACGACTGGCGCGAGTGAACCTCGCGGCGTGGGGACGCGGTCAGCGACGCTTGCTCTCGATTCTTCCACACAAAGGCGCGGTTCAAACGGCGACATTCAGTCCGGAAGGCACGTTGATTCTGACCGCCAGTGCCGACGGTACCGCGCAACTTTGGGACCGCTCGGGCCGACCCGTCGGCAAGCCCCTTCCTCATGGCGACCGCCTCCTCAAAGCCGTTTTCAGCCCCGATGGGACCGCGATCGTGACGGCGAGCCTCGACCACACCGCACGCCTCTGGGATGTCGCCACCACCTCGCCCCGCGCCGCACCGTTTCCGCATCTTGACGATCTGGTCAACGTCGTTTTCAGCGCGGACGGTCGTCTCCTCATGACGGCAAGCGCCGATGGTGCCGCCAAGCTCTGGGACGGCGCTACGGGGGCTCCTCGGGGAGAACCTCTGACGCATCCCGGAAAGATCACCCGCGCAAGCTTGAGCCCCGACGGCGCGACCGTCGTGACGGCGGGTGAAAATAAGGAGGCGCAGCTCTGGGATACCGCCACGGGAAAGCCGCGCGGAGCGCCGTTGCTTATCGACGATTACGTCTCGTCGTTGGCCATCAGCCCCGATAGCAAGACTCTTGTGACCGGCGGAGAAGCCCACCTGGCGAAGGTTTGGGATCTGGCCTCCGGGCGTCTCCTCAATACGCTCTCGCATGATGCTCTCGTCCGGTGTATTGCGTTCAGTCCTGATGGAACGACCCTGGTGACCGGCACCAGCGGTAAGGTAGCGCGGCTCTGGGACCTCGCGACGGGAAAGCCTCGCGGAACACCCATGGCGCACGACGGCACTGTCAGGTCGGCGACCTTCAGTCGCGACGGTAAATTCGTGCTCACCGCCGGTGCGGATCGCACGGCGAGACTCTGGGACGCCACCACGGGAGAATCGATCGGACAGCCGGGCAAGCATCCGGGGATCATCAATTCCGCCGTCTTCAGTCCCGACGGCAAAACCGTGTTAACCGCCGGGGCGGACCATACAGCGCGGCTCTGGGACGTCACGAAAGGCGGGTCGCTCTTGCCGCGAGTGCATGGTGACGGCTCGGTGCTCGCCGAGTCGATGAGCGCCGATGGCAAACGCCTGGCGATCAGTACCGCGAAGGGCGAAGCCATCGTCTTCGACACCTCCACCGGTCAGCCCGTCGGCGTACCTTTGCGCCATGGCGATCAGGTCTGTGCCGTCCAGTTGAGCGCGGATGGGTCGCTCGCGTTGACGGGAAGCGTTGACGGCAAAGCGCGGCTCTGGCAGGTCGAAACCGGCGAACCAATTGGAGAGACGCTTGAATTCATCGGCGACACGCGGCGAATCGACGTGCTTGTGTTCAGCCCCGACGACAAGACGGCTCTCATCACCAGCGCCAATGGGTCCGCGCGACTTCGCGATGTCGCGACATTCCGGCCTCGAGGCGCGACGCTCCACCATCAGAAAGATAAAGCGATCACGTCCGCCATGTTTTCGCCCGACGGCAAGGCGGTGGTGACGGGCGGAAATGACAAGACGGTGCGCCTCTGGAAGACAGCCGACGGAACGCCGCTTCTCCCCCCGATCGGGCATCCCGGCGACGTGATGTGTGTCGCCGTGAGCCCCGACGGCAAGACGCTGGCCACGGCTTGCGACGGAAGCGCGCGGCTCTGGAACGTCGCCACCGGGAAACTCCTCGGCGCGCCCCTGCTTCATGATGGACTCGTTAACACCACGATTTTCAGTCCCGATGGCAAGACCCTGGTAACCGCCGGCACCGACCACAAAGCGCGGCTCTGGGACCTCACCGATGCGAACCCCCGTAGCAAGGGAATTCTGCTCCACGATGCGTCGGTGGAAGACGTGGCGTTCAGTCGCGATGGTCTCATCATCATCACCGCGTGCGCCAATAAGACCGTGAGGTTGTGGGATGCGATTCTCGGCAAGCCGATTGGCCCGCCACTGCCACATCCCGATCGGCCGAGAAACGTCCGAATCCGCCCCGACGACACGTCGATCATGACCGGGTGTTACGACGGCAGAATGCGGCTCTGGGATCTGACCCATCTGACCCGCACTCCCGAAAAGATCGAGGCGCTTGCCGGACTGCGTCTGAACGATCTCGGCGAGATTCGAGTGATTGAGAAAGTGGGATGGGATCGCCTTCGCGAAGGCCCGACCGTCACACCTCACCCCGCCAAGGGAGTCACCGCGCCCAAGTGACGGATCGGAACATTGAGAATTCTCTTTAAGCGATCGCCAGGTTCGCATAAAACAGGACGAATTCTCAACGTCAAGGAACCTTGACACCCGAATTTCCTGGAGATGAAGTGAATTCCGCTTTGATCTCCGCAACCTTCGCGAGAAAAAACATGACGGACAACGGCCCCAAAAACTGTGTTGACTTCAAGATCAATCCGATTTTGGCCAATCTTGCGATCGAAGACGACGATCCTCGTGAACTCGTAATCTTATACGGTTATATCGGCAAGGTGACTGAAGACAAGGTCAGGTTTTACCAGGGGCTTCGCCTGGGAACGTATTTCGAGATCTCGCGCGATCAGATCATCCACACCGAGCCGGTCGAACCGACGCACCCGTCCAGCATCACGAAGATTGTCGTCTTCAAGGGTGCCGAACTGACACTGGTCAAGACATCCACCGAAAAATTCACCGCGGGTCAGCTCGAGCGCGCGATCGACAAGCAAAATCGCGTTCAATCAACGAGCCCATCGTCCCATTCCTGTCATTGCGGTGAGAATTCAACGTCCGGTTCAGGTCCTGTCCATATCATTCGCCCCAGACAGGACGAGACGCGATGTCTGCCGGAGTGCGTATTGCCGAATGGAAGGTGCGGGTGCTTGTTGGACCTAGGATGCACCATGGAATGGATGAGCCAATTCTAAATAGATAGCGGTTATTCGCTTCTCGATTCGGCATTTTTGCCTTTATGTGTGCGCATGGCTCCACCAGTCCCGGATCAATTTCAAGACATTGGAAACGACGACGTCACATATAAGAACAATCCTGGAATCAATTGTTGATTATTATTGTGATTTTTTAACGATGCTCTGGAGTGCGGAAGCTTGCTTCCGCTTTACTCGGCTGTTGACAGCGTCGGCAAGCCGCCGCACTCCAAAGACCTGTCGACTGAGCCGGGAAGTGATTGCGAGCCTGTTCCTCATTGACGCTAGTCTGACGGCCCTACTTCGCCTTTCGTCCCGGCGCGAACGAGAACTGGTCAAACGCGAAGGCTCGGCGTCCCGAGGCGTCGGCGATCGTGATCGTCGCCGTGCGGACCCCTGTGAACCGGTTGAACTTCCGGCTCGCCTGCACCGAGAAAACGCCGTTGCCGCCGGTGATCTTGCCGACCGCGATCGTGCCGTCGCCCCAGGCGATCGTCGCGACGTACGACGTGAGCGGCAACGCGGACCCGGCATCGTTGAACGTCGCCACGACCGACGAGAATTTCGTCGAGGCCCCGCTGAAGCTGAAATTTCGTCCAAAGACACGGATTGGCGGGGGTGCGACCTGCACCGATCCCGCGACAATGACCGTGACTCCGAGCCCCGCATCGGCGACGGTCACGACGGCCGCGAAGGTGCCCGCCTTCGTATAGGTGTGAGTGCCGACGACCGAGAATCCCGGTCCCGCCGCAACGAGCGTCGCGCCGGAAACGGGGCTACCGTCGCCCCAGTTGACCGAGGCCCCGAGCCGCCCGACGAACGCATTGGGATCGAGGTCGGCGACCGCGCCGATCACAACGGTCTTCACCACTCCGGCGGTGAACGAAGCGGGAAGCACGACCGCCTTCAAAGGGTTCGGGTCGGCTGGGCCGGAGAGTTCGGAGGTATTGCCGGCGGGGTCGGTCGCCGTCGCCGAAAAGACGGTATACCCGGCTTGCGGTTGGTAGTTCACGACGATCGGTCCGGCGTTCCCGGCGGCGTCGGTCGTCATCGAAGCCCCGCCAAGTTCGCGCTCGGCTTGCGGGCCTGCCAATGGATCGCTAGGACGGCTGGAATAACAACTGATGATATATGAGGTCAATGGAGCGGCGTTAAGCGTGATACCGAGCTTGCCGCCCGCGGCGAACGTCAATATCGGAGTATTCTGATACAGGTTCGGCCCGACGTGCGGCCCGCCGGGCGTGTTGGCGGTCACGCCGTTGCCGCCGAGGTCGATCCCCGGGCCCGAATTGAACAGCACGTTGTCGACGATTTTGTTGCGAAGCGAAGCGCTATCGAGCACCGAGACGCCTGCGAGTGTGTTGTACAAGATCTTGTTCGGATCGAGAAATCCGACACTGTTGTCCGTCGAGCCGTTGTTGAGCGTCACACCCACAAGGTTGCCCAGGTGGACGGTGCCGCTTTGATCGGAGCCGATGATGTTGTTCTGGACCACCGAGAACCTCGTCCCGTCGAACGTGACTCCCGACTTCAGATTTCCGGAAATCACGTTGCCGCCCGAACTGGTGAAGTCACCGACAAAAACCCGAGTGGAGTTCCTGACATTGACTCCGCTGTCGGCGTTTCCCCGCGCGACGAGGCCGGTGGCGTCGGTCCCGATCAGGTTCGAGAGAACCGTGACCTGGTCCGAAGAGACGATCGTCACGCCGTCATTGCCGTTGGACGAGATGACGTTACCGCCGCCTGGGCCGTAGTCACCGACCCCGATGATCTTCGCCCCAGTCACGTACACTCCGCTCTGTGCGTTGCCGAGCGCCCCTTTTCCCGTCGCGTCGACGCCAATAAAGTTCGCGCCGATCACGTCGAAATTCGAGGTTATCGCGTCGATGAAAACGCCCTCCACACCATTGGCGCTGATCACGTTGCGGAAGCTCGCGTCTTCCCCGCCGATATGGTTATGTGAAGATCCTTGACTGGCTTGTTCTTGAAGCAATGAAACGCCAGAAAAGGCGTTGCCCCGAGGCTTCAGGCCGGTGATGTCGGTGCCGATGTAATTGCCTACGACGATATTGCTGTCGCTGCCGTCGATCTTAACGCCATCGTTACCGTTGCCGCTGATGATGTTTCGCATCCCGGGGGAGACGACTCCCGAGGCATCGGTGCCGACGAAGTTTCCGCTGGTCTGGAGCAGAATAATCCCGGCGTAAGCGTTACTGACGATGACATTGCCCGCGCTGTCGAGCCCGATGATATTGCCTTGGATCATGTTGCCGTTACTGGTCGCGCTCGCGAGATAGATGCCTTGCGCGCTGTTCCCGCTGATCACGTTTCGGGAATTGAGGTCGGCACCGCCGATGCGGTTGTTCGAGGCCCCCTTGCTGCCTTGCTCATGAAGCATGGAAACGCCTGAATAGACGTTGCCCCGCGCTTTCATGCCAGTGATGTCGGTGCCAATGTCATTGCCCGCGACGACATTGTTGTCGCTGCCGTCGAGCATGACCCCATCGCGGGCGTTGCCGCTGATGATATTCCGCATCCCTGGGACGGCGACTCCCGAGGCATCGGTGCCGACGAAGTTAGTCGTGACATTGAGCATCTGGATGCCGTCGTCACCATTCCCGAGGGTCGCGGTGCCGGTGATATCCAGCCCGATGATGTTGCCCTGGATCTGGTTTCCAGTCGTCCCCGACGCGATGTCATTGAGAGAGATGCCTTCACGCATGTTGCCCGAGACGATGTTCCCCTCGCCGGGATTTCCCCCGCCGATCCGGTTCGAGCCGCTGCCAACGTTATGCACGCCCCACTTTAGGGCGATGCCGTTCTCTTTGTTGGGGACCGCCGTCGTACCCGTCGCGCCGGTGCCGATGAGGTTGCCGATGATGACGTTGGTAGACGACTCCTGAAGGTCGATCCCGGAGTAGGTGTTACCCGAAATCACGTTACGCAGGCCGAGTTGAGCACCCCCGATCACCGCGGCACCGATGGTGTTGCCCATGCTGTCGGACAGGAGAATGCCGTTGAATCCGTTGGGAATGGCTTTCGTACCCCCGGCGTCGAGTCCGATCGTGTTCCCGACGAACGTGTTGTTGCTGGGTGTCTGAAGCCCCAAACCCTGGACGAGGATGCCGTCGTGGAGGTTGCCCGAGATCAGGTTGCCGAGATTCGCCCCGCCGATCGTGTTGCCCGTGGCGGATGTTTGAAGAATGATGCCGTAGAGGTTCGGTTTGGCAAGCGAGCCCGACTCGTCGACACCAAGGTTATTTTTGACGAGCATGTTGTTTTTCGAGGCGACGACGATCCCGACGCCGCTGAAATTGACGATGTCGAAGCCCTTCACAGTCGAGCCGTCGGAGCCGAGACCGAGCGTCAGGCCGTCGGCGCTGGCACCCGCCGAGGTGCCGTCCAGCGTGACGGCCTTGAGGCTCGGGTTGATCGTCACCGGCTTTGTGATCGCGGGAAGGGGCGAAGTGACGGCGATCGTGTGGGCGTTCGGGTCGGTGAAAGCGAAGTCGATCGTGTCGAAGTTGCCGAGGTTGACCTGGTTGATCGCGAAACGAAGGCTGCCGACGTTGCCATCGTCGAGCGGCCCGGTCACGGTGATCGTCGAAAGCACGACCCGCCCTTCGAGTGCTTCCAGCACCGGGATCGACCTGCGAACGACCGCGCGACTCGCCCCGGAGCGAACACGAACGGATCGAGACGTCGCCGCGTTCCGAAAATACATGATTCGGTCACTCTAACAAGGGGGGTAGGCCGGGAATACGCATGATAAGCTGGAGACTTCGTTCACGATCATCCATTTTGAACCGCGCGTGCTCTAGGCACCGCGATGAATCCGGGAGAACGAGGGTGGAACAATCCCGCACTCGATTTCAACATCCCGGGCCGAGCTTGAGCGTCCTCGTGGGAATCGAATTCAGCCGCGTTCCGGATCAGCAAGAATTCAACAATATCACGCCGCTTTCTTGTAGACCCTGTCTTCACGCTCGCGTCTAATGCCTGAGGTGAGTGGTCAAGATCAACAGGGATTTAAGCAATGCCGCATTTCCATATATTATGTTATACGTCGTTGATATCTTCCACCCATGAGGTACTTCGCCTTTTGATCGGCTGAATCCGACCTCGTGGTCGGTTCCCGTTTGTGTCCGAAGCAAACCTCGTCCCCCCAGGAGTTGCTACCATGACGATTCGAGCTTCGATGCGCCGCACGGTCACGTTGCCCGCGAAATTGCTGGCGTTGGCGTCTGTCGGTTTCTGCGGACTGGTGTTCTTGACCACGGTAACGACCGGAAAAGACGAACCCGGTCCATCGAACACGACCCCCTCCGCGCGTCAAGAGCCGGTTGCGTCCAATACCGAGGAGGCACCGACCGGCTTTGACAACAAAACCAATGGATTCGAGCTTCAGCCAGCTTACGACAAGGATCAAGGGAAGTTTCAGGAGGTCGAGGCGATCTCGGACGGACTCGGACCCGTGTACAACGCGACGAGCTGCGTGGGATGCCACCAGAACCCGGTCACGGGCGGGTCGAGCCAGATTGTCGTGATCCGCGCCGGTCGCCGGACGTACGACCCCAATGACCCTAGCCCGAGGAGGGTCCGTTTCGAAGAACCTCCCGGCGGGTCGGTGATTCAGCAGCGCGCGATCGACCCGGCGATTCAAGAGGTCGTCCATCCGGAATACGACACGCGGACCTTCCGGGTGTCGAACACCGTTCTAGGCAACGGATTCGTGGAAGTCATCCCCGACCATGAGATCATCAGAGTCCGCAATGGACAGCGACGTTGGGGCATGGAAGGCTTCGCCGTTGTCGTTCCCGTCCCCGTGGAAGCGAAACAGGGCGACGATGGCAAAACCGAGTTCGTCTTCGTCGAACGAGTCGGGCGCTTCGGCTGGAAATGCCAGGAAGCGTCTCTTCTCAACTTCAGCGCGGGCGCGTATGTGACCGAGATGGGAGTCACCAGCCCGATGCAGCCTGTCGAGTCGACGTCCCTCGGCCGGAATGTGTCGAAATACGACACGGTTCCCGATCCCGAAGACAAGCCTTTCGACGACGAAACGCCTCCAAATTCTCACCTATTCGGCAACGATGTGGAAGCGTTCACGCGATTCATGCGTTCGACCAAGGCCTCTCCGAGGGACTCGGATCTCTCCGCCCAACAAGATGCGATCGAAGGGGAAAAGCTCTTCCGCAACAACCACACCCTCGGGTGCGCCGTATGTCATCATCC
>JAYVYS010000391.1:0-11434 GCA_043784005.1 Isosphaeraceae bacterium | reverse complement strand
CATCGACCGATGGCGAAGACTCGAAAATCCGCGAAGCCCGCTACACCTGCTACCGGTACAACCAAGCGAAAAGGGCCAAAAACCTCCGAGCTCGCCTCTGAACCAAAGTCAAAACCTAAGAGGCCGCCCGTAGCCCGCGTCACGCCCGTCGCGGGGATCATGGCCTGGGAGGACGACCCGTTGACCGCGACGGGAACGAGACCGGTCTCCGCCGCCATCCCCAGTTTAGCGGCGACGCAACTCGCCTTGACGATCATCGTCTCCAATGCTCCCCCGCCGGGTAGCTACACACCTGGAACGGCCGAGTTTCGTTATTGGGCCGCGGCAGAAGCCCTGGCACGGGCCCGCGATTTTTGGAGCCCGATTTTGCCGGCAGGAACGAACTGGCAGCCCGGCGGCACGCTTCAGGTGCGTCTGGATGAGGGCCAAGACCTTAACGCCTATTACGACCGGGCTGGACTTTCTTTTTTTCATGATATCGTGAAAGGGCAGACCGTCTTTTCCGGTGAGAGCCCGGACGTTGTTTGCCACGAACTTGGGCACGCGATTCTTGATGCGATCCGCCCGCAACTTTGGGATGCCGGCTACGATGAAGTGGGCGCGTTCCACGAGTCGTTCGGCGACATGAGCGCGCTGCTCTCGGCGCTGCAGCTCGAATCTTTACGCAACGACGTACTTCTGGAAACGGGCGGCCTGCTTTACCGATCGTCGCGACTCTCCCGACTGGCCGAGCAGCTTGGCTGGGCGATTCGCCAAGCCCGCCCGGATCTCGCGGAGGTTGATTGCTTACGCAACGCTGTGAACACTCTCTTCTATCGCGATCCTCTCACGCTTCCTCCCAGCGGCCCCGTCGCCGTGTTGTCTTCCGAGCCTCACTCTTTCTCGCGGGTTTTCACCGGCGCGTTTTTCGAAGCGTTGGCCGGAATGCTCGCCACAGTCCAATCCGTTAATGGGCCAACGTCGGCCAATCTCCTAGACGTCAGCGGGGAGATCGGAAAATTGCTGATCTCCTCGATCCTCTCGGCTAGCATTGTTCCCGATTACTACAGCCAAGTCGCCGCGGGGATGATCGCCGCGGGAGAACAGGCGCCCTTTCAGGGCAAGTATCGCGATTCGCTCAAGGCCGCGTTCGTACGCCACGGAATTCTTTCTCTCGAAGCGGCTGCCATGGTCGGCTTGACGCCCGCACCCAAGAAGGCCGGCGTCAGAATGGGGATGATGGCGGGTGCCGCCGCCACGTCGGTTCCGTTGCAAATGCCCGGCAAAAAATTCGGGCTCGGTGAACGGACGCTGTTAATCCACGCCCCCGAGGAACCTCGGTGGTCGGTGGCAGCCGCCGCGGGCATCTCCGTCGGAGGCCTCCCCAACCCAACACGCGCTTCCGCCGCGGAGGCCTATGTGAGTGATCTCTTCCGCCGAGGCCGTGTCGATTTCGGCGACGTCGGCGACAAGAACTACCGGATCAGCCAACCTCGCAGCAGGAAAACTCACGAACTGACTGTCGTAAAAACCAACAATGGCGAGGAACACCTGATGCTCAAACGACAGCGATTCGATTGTGGCTTTGGCAACCTGGCTCTCGGCCTCTCTTGATAGTCGGCATGAAATTCGCAAGAATTTCCCCATTGAGGGGAGTTTTCGGCAGGCCCAAGATCTTATCGAAACAAAGAGTCAGCGCACTTTGGATCGGTCACTTCCTGGTATCAAGATTATCGACACCAGGGAGGATCGAGCCAAAACGTCGACTCAATCGCGTCAAGTCGCGTTGCGTTTAATCGACGTTGTCATGCGCCTGCCGTCGGAGTCACTTCCCGAAGTGTACAATGGACTGCGGCCCGGGTTTCCTGTCGAGGGATCACAATCATGGCTTCCAATGATAAGTCTTCAAAAAAAGCTCAAACAAAGACGATTCCCGTGTCCCTACCCATGCTTCCGCCTCGGGCTCCAAAAGCGGACGCTGAGGCCAAAGAGCATTTTGTGCGAGGCGTGATCGTCAGAGGTGAAGCCATCTCGGCGACCGAAGGGCCATTGCCGCCCGGCGTCACGCACGAAATCGTCAAGGAAGAAAACGGTGAAATTCCGGTGATCCGCAGACGACGATTTTCCGCGTTCTGAGGCCATTAACCGCAGATTGTAAAGAGCCGCGCTGTCACTTTGACACGGTTATTCGCTGTCGTCGAGATCGAACGGAAGCACAGGCGCGGCTTGTGCTTGCCCCTTTACCCTCGGCGCTCTTTTGAACGTGCGGAAGTCACCCGTAAGGGGGCAAATCGAGGCCCTTGCCTTCAAGTAGCTCGGCCACAGTCCGAATCTGAATGCGTGGATACGGCTTATTATTGAACGGGGAGATATAAAACCCCGCCCCGGCTGCATCGGGCCGGTCGGCTCTTGCATCGTCAGCAACACGCCGATCTCAGCCTTTTCACGCTCGATGACGCCACGCAAATCGGGGAGACGCGCAACGGTCGGGTGTCCGGGTTTGACCGAGAAAACGACCTGTTTGGTCTTGGCGATCTCCGCGTCGTCATGAAAATAAAGTCGTCCGTCGATTCCGTTGTCGGCCCCCATCTTTTGCTCGACGGGTCGAGCCCCCACAATTCAATCGCCCACCACGGAAACTGATAAGGGTCAGCCGTCGCGAGTGCCCTCGCGTCAGGTGCGCTCACGGGTTTGCCGATCGTCTGGTACGTCTTGGAGATATTCGCTCCGTAAGAATTGTTCAGCCTGACCTTGATGAGTGCTACGGCAAATTGTGTGAGCTGGTTCTTTTCCAAATAATCTCGTTCCGAAACCTATCTCGTCGAAACACGGCGTCCCGCAACAGTTTCAAATAGTGATTGGCAGTGGGATCACAATGCAAATAGAGGCTTCCCGACGGCTTGAGAACCCCCCACAATTCAACCAGTCTGGGTGCCATCATGGCGAGATAAGCGAGCATGTCGCTTTCACCCAAAAGGTCGCGAAACGCGATTAACGCCCGCTTCGCGCGGTCAGGCACTCGTTGAGAAATCACCAATTCATGATAGGTCGAGGCGGCGGCTTGGTCCCACCGCCAGGTATCCTTGAACGCCTTGATCCGAGCGGCAGCTCGCGTGCCGTCGTGTTCGGCGAAGCAGGCGTTGTAATCGGCGTTGGAGTTGAACGGCAGGTCGAGATAAATCAGGTCAACCGACTCGTCTTTGATGTCACGACGAAGAACTTCGAGATTGTCGCCGTAATATCGCAGGTTGTCCGCCACCTTCGCTCCATGCCTTCGGCCTCACTGCCAATTCGCCACATAATATACATTAGTTCAGAATAGGACAAGGGCCCCGGGGACGGCCCAATGGGGAAATCCAACGCCTTCTCATCGTTCTTAGCCGCCGACGGGAAGTGTGAGGAGCGGGCCGGCGGTCTTGCCGTCGGATTCTTGGAGTGCGAACAGAATTTCGAGAATGGCCAGGACCGCTCGGGAATTCACGTCATTCGAGGCAATGTAAAACCAGTGTCCGCGGTAGGGAACAGCCACCTCGGAATCTCGCGGTCGATGTTTTTGACAGCGAACGAAAAAATTCCCGGCAGTGATTTGCGTCCAGTCGAAAGGCTTACCGTCCGGGCCAGGCGTCACCGGCGCAATCCCGCTTCGCACATGTTCTTGGGGAACACATACGCCCTTGGAAAGAAAGGTCATGATCTGCAAAACTGACCGCATGTTCAGATAAATCGTGTCGTCACCCAAGGGTTTCGGTAGGCTGTTATTCGCCTCTTCGTGCAGTTCCGACTTGATCCGATACTTGTTCAGGCCTGGACGAAGTCGGAAAATCCTCGCGACTTCATCCATCTCGGCGGAGTGAACGAACGCGGGTCGAATCCGCAGGAAAAGCTCCTTTTCCCGCTTCATGACGGTCAATTTTCCTTCGCCGTTCGCGCGGTAGACATAACCATCTTTGGCAGCATTCAACAGGTCGCGTCCGACGACCGATTCTGCGGGAATCGCGTCTGAGGAGCCTTCCGCGTCCTCATTCGTCCCGAGTCCAAGTTCGGTGGCCTCACGCTCGCGAAGGGCCGTCAGCAGGCGAATACCGCGCAAGAATTGTCTGTTTTCGTCGGGAACTTTAGGAACGAGGTTGGTGGCTCGGGGCGCGTTCGACACGTCATTCATGTCGTTGACGGTCAATAGCAGGAGTTGCTCGATATCAGCCCCGGCGTTGACCACGCTGAACAGGTCGGCGGAGAGGGGGGTCAGAAGCGCCTTGGCGATTTCCCGCCCCTCGCGAGGGTGGTAGCTGAGGGTCGGCGTATCGCGGATGGAGAAGTCCCCGAACCCCAGGCTCGTCGGACCCTTGTATTGATTACCGTACCCCCCGGTAAAGTTGCCTCGACCCGCAACCTCGAACTGGCTGGTGATGCTGGGCAGGTCAATGAAGACGGGCGAATCGGCGTAGCGAAGTCGCACGATGTTGATCAAGAGCTGCTCATCATTGGTGTCACGAACGACTTCGTTGTAGCGCAACCGCGTGGAGCGGATGGCCTTCGGTCCCAAGCAGCCGCTGACGCCAATCGTGGCGAGGAGAATCAAGGCCGCGTGGCGCAGGGGTCGTCGCCAGAGCCTCCTTCCCCGAGCCCGATCGTCCATTCGACGCTCTCGACTCCGAAGGGTCAAGCGGCTCCCCGTGCCACGAATGCGCGGCATCTCCGAGGTCCCTCTTCAACGTTATCGTCGATAAAATCCGCAAACTTGACGAGATCCTCTCAAACCGGAGAACCAACCGCCCCATCAAGCTGCGTCGACAGTTCCCAGTCCCATGGCCGGCATTTGCCGAGTCCACGCTCGTCACCAATGGAACTGGTCATTGGGTCGGAGGCGTATGAGGCCGAGGGTCGCGACGGAGGACCCAGCGGATGACGTCACGAAGGAACCTGCTCTCCCCACTGAGGATCAGGGCCGACTCGGACCCTGGGCCGCTTGGGGCACAGTCGGGGCAGGGCCAGCGGAATGGGGCGTCCAGCCGTCCGGCCAGGTCCGGCACGCGCTGGCGGATGCCGGCATCAGCGAGCCAGTAACCATGATTGATCAGGAACATCTGCTCGTCGTCGCTAAACGCGTTCATGTCGGTCCGCACGTTCGCAAGCAGGGCGAGCGCGGCGTCTCCGAAGCAATGCTGGGGCATTTTGGGAAAGTTTCTCGGCGGCGTGTCGATCGCCCAGATCGTCCCGAATCGAACCGCGGGCTGACCAGGAAGGACCGGCATGTCATTCACTTTGGACCTGACGACTTCGAGCCACCCGCCAAGCTCGATTCGCTCGATCATCCACCGCTTCCGAACAGCGCCGACCTGTTCAGCGGCAATATCCGCGGCCCGAATGAGTCGAGGAATGAGAGCCTGCCAGTATTTCCCGGCCATCGCAAACGGAAGCCCCGCGTCAGAGACCACAAGCGTCCGGCAGAGATCCCAGACAGGCTCGACTCCGAGGTTGTCGTAGAGACCTCCGTCGCTCAGCATCTCCGCACGACCCGCCTCATGGTTGACAACCCGCCCCGGCTTGGGCGTCACCCTTCGCTCGCGACCCCACGGGTCGATCCGGTCCGCACGTCCGGGGGGGACGAGCTTCAATCCCCCGAAGCCGGGGGGAAACGATGATGACGCGGCGACGGCCTCGGCAACCGCGACGTCGACCGCGTTGAAATACCCGGTGTAGAAGTCGCCCATGCGCGCGTTGGGACCGCCGTGGAAGTGCCAGCACGCACCCGTCCCGACGTTCGTCGCGCAAAAGATGAACCGCGGACCACCAGCCTTCGGGTCGGGAAGCTGCTTCAGCGATGCGTTCCGCATGAGGTCCCCGTAAGCAGTCGCCAAGGCCCGAGCCGGCACTGCGCCGAGGTCGTGGATCAGGGTCAGAGCGTACTTGGGATTGAAACGCGAACGAATGAGAAGGCCCGTGCGAAGGTCGCGCGAGCAGAAGTCGCGTACCGTGTTGACAACCACATCAAAGTTCTCGAAAACGCCAGTCGGCCCCATTTTGAGGTCGGCCCATCGCGTCGCCAGTACCCCGTTAAGGATGCTTCCGCCCGATACGCTGGAGACGACCTTCATCTTCGACAGGACGCCCATCTCATTGAGACGGATCAAAGCCCCGAGGTGAAACAGCGTGGCGCGAAAACCACCGCCGGAGAGGCAGAGGCAAGGCCCGAGGTCCCCGGCGACGGTATGGCCGGGTGTATCCGGGGTCAACGTCTCGGTCATTGATTACTCCGCCCGGAGAAGACGCGGCTTTGGGCCGTCACGCTTCTCGAAGGGTGGTCGAGCCCACCTCTGGATCGCGATCTCATCGGTCCATATGCTCAGCAAGTTAGCTGGCTTTAATCATGAACTCAACGAAAATCAAAAAGTCTGAGCCGACTTCAACGACCAAGACCGGTAGAGGTCACCCCTGACCACTTCGCAAAGCGATGCGGAGATGCGGTGAGACGCGGACGCCCGCCCCGGAGACTTCGACAGCAATTGGCGACGCCGAAGTACGCCATGAACTCCGGCGAATGATAGGGGCTTGAATGCCCGATCATAGCAAGCCGAGAAGACTTGTGGAAACGAAGAAGGAAAAGAGGGGACGGAGTGTCAGAATAGCCGATCGCTATGGGAAATGCGTGAAAACGAAATCGCTTCCACTACCATCGAAAGTTGATGAAGACGCCGAAACTTTTCTTGCTCTCAGATCTTAGGACAAGGGTGGATGACGGGATTCGAACCCGCGATATCCAGATCCACAATCTCTTATTTGTTTTCGCTGAAATGCCTGGAAATCCTTGATGTGCTATCAGCTTAGATCAATTTGGTTCCCCTTGCAAGCCCAAGCAAAGGCATGCGAGAAGTCGCGAGAAAAAGTAGTACCGACGGCACTGGGATAGTACCAAATAGTACCCGGTCAATGCGTTCAACAGAGCCCCGCCACTCGTTCAAGTTCCGACATACCCAAGAACGCAATTTCCGGCCAGGTCGAAGAGTGGGATTTCGGTCTTGGGGTTACGGTAGCCAGTGTCGAGCCTGTCGGTTTGTGAGCAACGGAAGTGACGAACTTCAGACACTTTGAACCCCTGATTTCTAGCTCTAGTCTTTTTACTTGCACCCCCTTTCGCTCGCCTGGCAGTGATCGTAGTCCATGACGACTCACCAACCTCTGTTCGACAGGCGAGCAAGATCCGGCGACGACTCGGCGGTTCTTCTCACGATTCAGAGGATACCCAGGCATTGCATTGAGGGCACTTGCACCCACCGGAGCCTTGTTCCCCTTTTGAGATCAGGTAAGCTGTTCGCTAGCCGTTACTCAGTGGTTGAATCCTTACATCTGCCCTCTAACCCGAATCGGCAGTGGGTCAACGATAAGTCGTGACCCGACGGGGACTGCGGCCGTATGGACTCTCATAATGTCTTCGCTGCAAACTGTTTACGAAACATGTCGCCCCCGTGCCGACGTCGAAGCGGGTACGACTAAAGACGAGCAGTTCGCCGCTGACCTCGCCCAGGTTGTGAACCAATCGGCTCCCAAGGAGTACCTGGACCCGGCCGTCTTCTTCCGGCACAGCTACCCGACACGCGGCATGCGGGAGTTACTTAAGGCCGTCCTCACCCGCCTTTCGGGCCAAGGGGGCGAGATGGCATCCATTATCAGGTTGGACACCCAGTACGGCGGAGGAAAGACCCACGGGCTCATCGCCTTGGTTCATGCTGTCCGGGGAATGAAGGGTGTTCAGGGAATCGAGGAGTTCGTCGACCCCGCTCTCTTGCCAAAGGGACCTGTCCGGGTTGCTGCTTTGGATGGGGAAAACAGCGACCCTGCTAATGGCCTCACCCTGGAACAGGGCTTGAGGGCCAGAACGCTATGGGGAGAATTGGCCTACCGTCTTGCTGGTGCGGAAGGTTATCGCCGGGTCCAGGAAAGCGATGAGAAGCACGTCGCCCCCGGAGCCGAGACTCTTCGCGAACTCTTCGGTGGTCAGCCGACCCTGATCATGATCGACGAAGTGTCGGTTTATCTGAGGAAAGTGGAACAGGTTCATCCTGGTTCCAGCGATCAGTTTACGGCCTTCCTCCAAGCCCTGTTCAAAGCGGTCGAGACGGCCTCGAACGTGGCAGTCGTGTTTACTCTGGCAGTGGGCAAAGACTCCGAAGCCAAAGACGCTTACCGAGAAGAACATGAGCGGGCATTGAGTTCACTGGCCGAAGCCGAAAAGGTCGCTTCCCGGAAGGCCACGCAACTCAACCCAACAGAAGAAGACGAGACCGCCGATGTCCTCCGTCGTCGCCTTTTCGATAAAGTGGATCGTTCCGCCGCAGACGCGGTGGTTGCCGCTTACGCTGACACTTGGACTCGAAACCAGACCTCTTTGCCTTCTTCCGTAACTCGTCCTGAGACTCGTGACCTTTTCCGACGCGGTTACCCGCTTCACCCGGAGACGCTTTCCGTCCTCACTGAGAAACTGTCGTCGCTGAGTACGTTCCAACGAACTCGGGGGATGCTCCGTCTCCTGGCTAGAACCGTCCATGTGCTTTGGAGAGATAGGCCAGCGGACGCTCTGGCTATCCATCCGCACCACATCGACCCTGCGTTCGGTCCTATCCGCAACGAGATCACGACCCGCTTGGGCCAAGGGGAATACACTCCTGCCCTTAAAGCCGACGTTGCCGCCGTAGATAAGGACGAGAGAGCGACGGCCCAGGAACTCGATCTCAAGTATTTCCCAGGTCAACTTCCAATCCACTCCTACGTCGCCCGCACCGTCTTTCTCCACACGTTAGCCTTCGGTGATGCCGCCAAAGGCATCGCCTCCGACCAGCTCAAACTTAGCGTTTGCTCCCCATTGATCGAGCCCGCCTTTGTCGAGCAGGCTCGCACCCGATTCGTCACGGAATCCCTCTTTCTGGATGACCATCCAGGGTCGCTTTTGCGGTTCATGGTCGAACCCAACCTGACTCAGGTCATCCGCCGCCAGATGGATGAGGTCGACGCCAGTGACTTTCGGAATGAACTCACTGAGCGGGTCCGGAACCTCTTCGGAACCCCTGGAGGCTCGTTCAACCTGCAACCGTTCCCGGCCGATGCTTACGAAGTCGACGATGTTGTGGGAGATGGACGGCCCAACCTGGTCCTTCTTCACCACGACGGGTACGCGGTAAATGCCGAGCCACAAGGGCTTCCTCCGCTGGTCGAAGAGATCTTCAAATACAAGGGAACGGACCATCGTCTCCGAGAATTCCGAAACAACCTGGTCTTCGTAGTCGCGGACGAACGTCAAGTTAAGAACATGAAGGACCGGCTTCGCCGCCGCATGGCCCTTCAAGATTTGCGAAAGCCCGATCGGAAACGACTGCTGGCCGTCCATCAACAGAACAAGGTCGACGAGGAGTATCAGAAGTCCTCCCTTCAGGTCGCCGAGTCAATCTTGCATTGTTATCGACACTTGTTTTTCCCTTACAGTGTGCCCATGCTAGGGACGACGGAGCCCATAGCCCACGCCGTGATTGAAGTTCCCAACGCCAGCGACTCCCCCGGCAATGGTCAGGCCCACGTCGCTCGGGTACTCAGGGAAAACCGGAAGCTCTTGGGCGACGGCGATACTCCCGAGGCCCCGACTTTCGTCCGAGATCAAACCCCGCTCAGGCTTAAAGGTGAACTCTCGACCCTGGAACTTCGCAACGAGTATCGTCGAGCCCCAAAGCTCTCGATGTTGACCTCAGACAGCCCGCTCAAAGCCTGTATTCGCCAAGGGATTGAATCCGAGGTCTTCATCTATCGGGAGGGGAGCCAGGTCTGGGGCAAGGGTGACCCCGCTCCAATGATCCGAATCATCGACGATGCGTTCATTCACACCGTCGCGGACGCTCGCAGGAAGAACCTTTGGCCTCGGGCTGAACCCCTGGTTGTGACCTTTTCGTCGGCCCCTAGGGAAATCCAACCGGGGGGGACTGCGGAACTGAAGGTGACGTTAACGGGCGGCATTCCCCCTTACACTTTCACCGGCACGCATCCCGATCTCTCGGTGGCCAGCACAACGCAGACCGTTCTCCGGTGCGACGTCTCGCCCGGTGTCTCGCTGACTTATCAGGTCGAAGTGAAGGACAGCCGGGGACAAAGGCAAGAAGCGACGGCCGAGGTTTACGTCGCGAAGCTCGGAGAAAAACCGCTCCCTCCCAAGCGACCTGATCCGCCGATCGCACCTCCCAGGCCAATCCCTCCGGCTACACCCAACCTGAACGCCAACGGTCCACTCGCTCAAGCCCTTGCCGAACTCTGGGAGAAGACCCGTAGGGCCAAGGTCAACACGGTTCAGAAGCTCGTCATCAAGTTCTTTGATGCCTCCGCCACCTGGAAGGTCCATCAGGCGATGGCCACGCTCAAGGAAGCCGACGTCAACTGTCGCTTTGAGGCCGATATCAAGATGGAAGGCGTCAACTCGTTTCAGCTTGACTTCGACGGGCGGTTGGATAAAGCCAACGCGGTGAAATCGTTTCTCGACCCCCAACTTCGCACGGCGGTTGATCACGACTTCACGGGGACTTACACGCTCGTGTTTACGACCCCACTTCCCACCACCGTGGATAAAACCGACGCCTTCACCCGGAACCTGACCCGGTATGGAAGTGGCGAGGCCTACGTCGAGGCTTATGCGGCACTCCCGGAGGCCTTGCCATGACTGAACTGGCAATCCAGCGACGTCACGATCCGTCCGCAGAACATTCCGCCAACCTGCCTCAATACGAATTGCGTCTCAAGGTCCGCAAGGGAGACGGCTTCGAGTTGGAGATCTGGCAGAACCCTTCACCGTCAACCCCGAGATTGACGGCTCCGGAATACCTGGCAGGTCTCAAAGGGTTGGCCCTCAGGCTTATCGAGCCTCGACTCCTCAAACGACTCGCACGCCAGAAGGTCAACCTCGGCACTCTGAACATCGACAAGATCCGGGCCTGGAAGATCGACGAAGATCTGGCTCTGAACCTTGGTCTGCTCTTTCGGGTCCTTGCCCCCATGAGGAACCTGGATCGAATCCGTCAGGTGGCGGACGGTGTGGACGAGATGAGCCGAGAAGAGTCGGGCTATTGGCTCGGGATGGCCATGCACCGGAAGAATCCTCGCCGGGTACTGGCCGCCCTACGGCTATTGCTGACGAGCGTTTGATGGCCGTCTCTCCGTTTCAAATTATCGAAACGTCAACCTGGGAGGTTCTCTCCGTTGAAGAAATGGGGAGCAAGCCGAAGTTTTGGCTCCTCGACCCGGCCCGAACAAAGTGGCTGTTCAAGCATCGGCATCGACCCAACGTAGGAGACGACTGGGCAGAAAAGATCGCGGCAGAGGTCGCCTGGAAATGAGCGCGTAAAAGTGACCCACCGCAGCCACCTCCGGTACGGTGAACGTTCCCACAGGGGATGATTCACCTCACGGAGGGTCAAGGACGTGCTTA
>JAYVYS010000390.1:0-2132 GCA_043784005.1 Isosphaeraceae bacterium | reverse complement strand
GATTCGGGGGCTGGATTCATCACGACCGTTTCGACCATCTCCACGAAATTCGAGTTCTTGAACGGACAGCCGACGATCAAGGTCGAAACGTTGGCCAATCTCAAAGTTTCGTCCAACTCATGCAGACGATAGGCCGGGTTGATGTTCACCAAGACCGCGCCGATGCGTCCGACCGCGAATTGCGCAACGACCCACTCGGGAGCGTTCATCGACCAAATCCCCACATGATCCCCTGGTTCGACCCCTTGGCGGATCAATCCGGAAGCCACTCGGTCCACCCTCTCGTCCAGTTCTCGCCACGACCAGCGCACGCCGATGCTCGGGAAAACCAAGGCATCGCGGTCGGGGTGAAGTCGGGACGTTCGGCGGAGAACCGCGCCCACGGTCAAGCCTTCAACGCTGAGTGAGTCATTGCGGTTTTCGGACATGTTCAAATCCCCCAGAGCCAATTCAGGATTCGATCGTCCAACCGGGAGCGCGGCGCTCGAGGAACGCCCGGATTCCTTCTTGAGCCTCTTCCGACTCTCGAACGGCCGCGCTCACTGCCGCAGCCCCTCTTAGGTTCTCAGGATGTCGAGAGATTTCATTAAGAAGTTGCTTAGTCGTGGCGATCGCCAGCGGACCGGTTTTGCAAAACATCGAGGCGAGATCGAGCGCTGCCGTCAAGCAGTCGGAGCCGGCGGGCACGAGCTGATTGACCAACGCATATCTTTCGGCCTCGGCAGCGGAGATCGGTCGACCGGTCAAAAGCAACTCACGGGCCTTGCGGTCGCCGACTGCCGCGACCAGGTCCCGCATCACGATCGCCGCGACCATCCCGGAACGGACTTCGGGATAGCCGATCCGTGCGGAGGGCGAGGCGACGACGAGGTCGCAAGCCAGGGCCAAGCCCGCTCCTCCGGCCAATGCGTCGCCGTTCAAGGCAGCGATCACCGGCTTGGGATAGCGGTGGATATCGCTCAGCAGATCGGCGAATTCCCGCAAGGCATAGATCGTGGTCGCTTCCGACCCGTCATCGAGATAAACCTCTTTCAAATCCATTCCCGAACAAAAACAAGTTCCTTCGCCGGTCAGGACCACGGCACGAATGGATTGGTCGGAACGCAGGTCCGCCAAGCCGTTTGAAATGGCTTTGATGAGATCAATCGACAACGCATTGCGCTGTTCGGGACGATTCAGCTTGAAAATCGAGACCCCGTTTTGCGACGATCGAGTCAGAGGGCTTTCTAAGTTCATCGAAATTCCTCCGGGGCAGGGAGTCGGAGTTCAAGAATCGCAGTCGCGAGGGTTTTTCCTTGCGTGTCGATCCGAAGCGACCGGCTCGCACCTCCGGCCAAGGCATCGTCGATCACGAAGTTGAGGGCCGAGATTCCCGGTAAGAGATATCGACAAACCTTGCCGATCCCCATCGGTTGGAAATACTCGGCGACGACTTCCTCGGTCAAGCTCGCGATCAGCCATTGATATCGTAATGGGTCGCGTGCAACAACTCCGATATTAGCGCGATTCCCTTTGTCTCCGCTCCGAGCGAAAGCCAGTTCACTAAGTCGAATGGTGTGCATGCTTTTTCCAGCTCCGGTCAAGGTTCCAGCCATCGACGCGCCGATCGGACAACCGTCGACTCGCTCACGAGCGATCGAGGAAGCAGGAAAGGCCAGTAACCGAACGCGGGTCGAGGCTCGGGCCGGCCGGTCGCGTATCCGGCGAATCCAGCCGGTCCCGAAGTGATCAGCGGCGCGAATTCCCGACAAAATCGGTCGATCGCCTCACGCCTGGAGTCACGAGCGGTGATCCGTAGGACGACCTCGATTGGCGCACTTCCAGGCTTCAAGACGCCCGGAACCACGTCACCCGCTCCGATGCATTCGACCAAGAGATCATCGAGCACGAAGCCAGCGCGTTCGACCCGTCGCTTAACGATTTCGCCGCCTCGCCGTGCTTTGGTTTCGGCGTCTCGACCGACGACTGCCAGCATTCCCGTCGCCGTCCATCCGTCTCGATAGACCGCCGACACTTTAAGACGGTCGCTCGGAGAACGGCCTCCGGCACCCGAAACCTTGACTCGGTCCGTTGAAAGTTGCTCAAGTCTTAGCTGGGTCAAATCCACGTCGACATCGGGAGTCCGGTAGCAT
>JAYVYS010000389.1:0-5911 GCA_043784005.1 Isosphaeraceae bacterium | reverse complement strand
GGCGTGCGGTGTGCGGTGTGCTTGAAGCCGGAGTCGGTTCGATCCATCTGCGCCGCCCCATACGTCAGCGATCACGCATGAAATTTCTGGGAACCGTATAATAGGAAGCGAAAGCGATGCACGCCGCGCCGAGGAGGATGACGATCCGGTCGCGTGGCATGAGGGGGATCTCGCCGATCGATTTGAAAAGAAGGGAATTCCGCGTCTTTCATTCCTTGCGAAACTGCTGATGGCAATCGAGGCAAGACTTCTTCAACGATCCAAAGGCAGGCGCTTCCAATGTCCAATCGGCGCTGGGTTCTCCCGCCAGATCGGCGAGCCGGTTCGCGGCCAGGGCAGCCTTGGTCGACCGAAGGTCCCAGTCGCCGACCCGTTCCGCTGTCGGATTCTCGGGCGTTTCCGCGATGAGGTTGTCGAGCAAGACGGCCATGCGGCTCGCCTTGGAATAAACCTCGTGACGATTCGGCGATCCACTTTGAAGCGCGACGTTCAATTCTTTTTGGAGCGTCTCGATCTCGCCCATCATTTCCTGGATGTTCGAGGCCGAGCTCGACTGGGTCAGCACTCTCCCCTGGTATCTTACGTTCTGAAACACGATGGCAACCGAGAACAACGCCACGATGAGCATGCACGCGAGGAATACCCAGTTCTTTTGTCGAGGGAGCATCGGTCGGTCTCTCCGCGTTTCGGTCGATCAATCCCCGTTGCCAAAGTAGGGACGTGCGGCATACTGGCCTTGGCTTGCGTGCGCGATTCGCTTGAGTTGATCGCCGGCCGCGCCTCCGCTTAGATCGACGCAATGGATGGGGATCATTTTTCGATTCATTTTCCCAATAGCTTCGACGGTGCCTTGGGGAAATTCACCGTCCGAGAGCAAGAAAATGGCGTCGGGACGTTGCGACATCGCCAAGGCCATCGCGCCGCGCGGGTCGGTCTCGCCATCAGGCTCGATCAGGCGCAGCCAGGCGAGGAACTGGCTCTTCGATGTCAACCCGGCCGACTTGGGCAAATCTCCCGGCATCGCGATCGGCTCATCGTTATAAAAAATGACCTGAAAACGCTGAGGCTCCTGAAGCCGGGCCACGCTTTTTCGCAGCTCATCCTTGGCACGAGCCAAACGGTCCTCATCGATCATGCTTCCGGAGCAATCGACAACAAACACGAAGAACTTGCCGCGGGCTTTGAGGCCAAAAAACGAGGCCTGCCTCCAGGGCAAGATTTCGCCTGCGTCCTCCTCGATTTCATACCGCGTTGAACCGGGTGGTTTCAGGAAAGACGAGCCCGCACGTTCACGTTTTTGCGCACTTGAAACCACGGTCGGCCCCGTTTCTTTCGAGGGGACGGAGGCTTTCGACTTGGGTTGAGGGGAAGTCTTCGCGACCGGGGATGGATCGGAGGCTGCGATCGTCGCGAAGAGTAGCAATACCACGATGGTAAGTCGAAGGCCCAGCGATCGTCGGTCGCCACTCATCGGTTCGGCCCTCGTCGGGAACTTCGCGGGTGCGCGATCGCCTTGATCGTTCGTCGTGTCCTGCCGTTCCTGCCGTTATACCAGCGGCTTTGTTCGAGATTACCTCATACGCGGGAAACGGGCCAGCGGTGGTCGTCTGAATTCCTTGGAAGACGGGCCGATCGCGTATTTCAGACCCGTGTCGATCCGCGGACGGTGTTGTGTTAGCTTGAATGTCCCCCAATGCTGGACGAATACCCTCACATGTGACTCGTCTCGCGGCGCTTTTTCTTATCATTGCTCGTCGGGAGGTCAGCCGCGGCATGTGGACGATCACAATCAACGACGCCCTGATTCTTCTCATGGCGGTCGGCTGGCTGGTCCTTCTCGAAGGGCTCTTGAGCGTGGACAACGCTCTGGTCCTCGCGATGATGGTTCGCCACCTTCCCCGAGACCTCCAGAAACGCGCCCTGCGTTATGGGATCTGGGGTGCATTCTTGTTTCGAGTCGTCGCGGTGATCGCCGCGAAGTATATGCTCGATATCTGGTATCTGAAAGTCATCGGCGGCGGATACCTACTCTACCTCGGCGGGTCGCACTTCTGGCCGAAAGTCGATGATGAAGATCACGAGGCGAAAGCCCGAAGGTTCGGCAGCGGGTTCTGGGGTACGGTGATCTCGGTCGAACTCGCCGACATCGTTTTCTCACTCGACTCGATCCTCGCCGCAGTATCGATGGCCGAGGGTCTTCCGGAACACATCGGAAGCTGGACCAAGTTCGGGGTGGTGATCGTCGGGGGAATTCTCGGCATCCTGACCATGCGATTCGTCGCCCGAAGGTTCATCCTCTTGCTCGATCGCTTCCCGGGCCTGGAAGCGGGAGCTTACGGTCTCGTCGCCTGGATCGGCCTGAAGCTCAGCGCCGGGGGTCTTCACGACGGCAAAATCATCCAGGTCAAGATGAACGAGTGGCTGTTCTGGATCGGGATGGCGGCGATCCTCGCGGGAGGATTGCTCTACAAGCCGAAGAAGCATCTGCCTCCTTCCGCCGAGGCTTCCGCAGCCATCGAGTCCGCACTAAGAATGGCGGGTGGAGAAGACGATCCGATCGTGGAACTCGCGGAACAACGCGAGATTCCGAATTAGGCGGACGATCCCGAGGAATCGACGAGTCTCAAGGCGAGTCGAAGGTCTCATTGAGGATCCTGGCCAGTCGCATCCCGGCCTGAGTCACTCTCCGGCAGGCGACGGGCAGGTGAATGACCTGGTAAGCTTCGCCGAGTTTCGCGCCGGTTCGAAGCGGGGATTCGGCGTCAGGTTGAAGGTAGGCCCGTTTGGCGGCGTCGAGGCTCTCGTCGGCCCACGATTCCACGCTCCCGCCCGACCAACCCGCCGCCTCGGCGGAACCCGCCAACACGGTGATTTCCTTGAGGAGGGCGAGGTCGTCGAGGTAGGCGCGTTCGAGAATCCCCGAGTCCCAGACACGATGCAGGTTCGACCCGTGGCCGAAGAACTGAACCTGTGTGTCGTTGCCGCCCCGGTCGTTTTTGTCGCCCACATGCAACGGCTGGTGCATGTCTTCCACGAAGTGCGTAAGAAAGCGAAGGGCCTGCTGTCTCTTGATACGAGAGACATCACGGTCGGCGATCACCTTGCGAAACTCCTTGATCTTGGAGATCACACAGCCGGAATCGGAACAGAAACGGGCGTCATACTTTTCTTCGGTGATCGGCACGTTGACATAATGCCACGGGCCACTGAGCGGAAAATCGCGGCGGACTTCATCCGCCCAAGTCGAAGCGTCTGCCAGAGATTCGCCCGGTTCGAGCAGCTCACGGATCGCCTTGAGCGCCGCGGGACTCAGCCGAGACTCGGCGAGCTTTCCCGCGGCGCGGTGTCCGTAACGTCCCCAGGCCTGCACCGAGCGACCCGAAAGCGGCAGGCTCGAGATCGTGAAGAACACGATCAGACTCACTTTCAAGACACGCCGAGTCAATCTCATCGTGCACGATCCTTTCCGCAATCCTGAGGGTGAGGGAATAAAGGCCCTGGGAGGTTGTAGGGAATGCCGTGGATCGAGATCGAACCAGGTTAACTTAGGACACATTCCATCACGGCATCGCCTCAGGATAGACGGCAACGCTTCCCCTTTGCTACTGTCTTCAAAAGAACATCGAGAGATCGAACTTCGACGAGGACGCCGCCGTGGATGCGTATTCGCCTTGCCCTTGCGGCAGCGGGCAAAAATTCAAGTGGTGCTGTCATAAAGTCGAATCCTTTGCCGATCGCGCACAGCGGCTGGTCGAGAGTGGACAGTTCGAGACGGCGATTCAAGCACTCGACGAAGGGCTCAAGAAAGAGCCTGGAAACGCCTGGCTCCTCACCCGCAAGTGTTTGATCCAGATTCGTTCAGGAAAGCCCGAGGAAGCGGTCTCGACCGTCAAGTTGGTCCTCAAGACCAATCCGCGCCATGCCGGTGCGCTCACATTGTTGACTCGCCTTTCGCTCGAAATCGAGGGTGCGACTGCGGGCGCGGCACAACTTCAACACGCGCTCTCGGCATTCGCGATCGACGGTCGAAGGGATCTTGCTCCGCTCGTCAAGCTCGTGGGGGCGTTTCTGACCGAGGCCGGGGAATATCCCGCCGCGCTGAAGCATCTGGAACTTGCGAAATCGCTGCGTCCCAAGGAGACCGATGAGAGTCTCTCCGCGACGATCCGCACCATCTTAGGAAATGCGACAATCCCCCCCTGGCAGAAGCATCCCTATCGGCTCGCCTCGGCACCAAGTAACCTCTCGGCGGACGCCCTTGAGCGTTTTGGGGAGGCTCTCGCCTGGGCGCGGGAAGGACTCTGGGCACCGGCCGCAGCAGCGTTCGACCTGATCACTGACGACCCCATCGCCGGACCTCTCGCCGATCTCAACATCGGCCTATGCCGCTTATGGCTTGCGGATGGTGCCAACGCGATCGAACCGCTACGCCGCTATGTCGCAACGCTGGGTGCGACCCCGGAGGCCATCGATTTAGAAGCCCTCTGCCAGCAATTCGACACTCCTCGCGGCGACGACCTGGTCGAACAGGTTCAGCTTATCTGGCCTCTTAGAAATCGCCAGGCCCTTCTCGATGCCTTGAACTCCGATCAGTCCATCCACAAAGAGGATACGGGCCCCCTCGACCCGGAAGACGAAGAGTCGCCGGAGGTTGACCGCTTTGCGATCCTCGACCGCCCTCGGATGGATGCGGCCCCTGCCGGCCTGACCTACGACCAGATTCCCAAAGTCGTCGGTCGGATCTTGGTGGGAGCGGAAATCGCGGCCCTTGAATCTTTCGACGACGGTCGGCTCGACGACCTCACTTATCGCCTTCGCTCACTCGCCGGAATAAGTATCGCCAATGCCCACCCTCGCACCAAAGTGCTTGACAAGGTGGCCAGGTTACAACTCGCGTTAACCTGGGAATGGCTCTTTCCCGAGGGACTCACCGCAACGCAAGCCCGGGCATTCAATAGTGATTATGAGACGTATCTCATTCGTACGGTTTGGGAGAAAACCCCGAACCGAGCCCTTCGCAGGCGGACACCGCTTCAAGCCGCTCAAGCGGGAGACGCCCAAGTTCCGCTCCGTGCCGCGGTGTGTCAGCTCGAACAGGCGACTCGAACCGAGCAAGCCCTCAGGATCGATTTTCCCGCCCTACGTCAGAAACTCCGAATCCCCGCGGAACCGGCCATCGACCCCATAACCTTGGATGTCGAGACGATAAATCTCGCCAGGCTTTCACGCATTCCTGTCGAGCGACTGAACGACGACCAACTCGTCGCTCTCTACCGACGCGCGCGGCAATACATGATTCGTCCCGCCTTGAAAAACGCGGCCGAAGCCTTGACCGGACGGCCCGTGCTGCAAGAATCCACGCTTGTCTCGACGCTCAGCGTCTATGCAGACCTTGCCAGCATCGCCGCCCTGGAGGACCACCTGGAAGAGGCCTCGACATGGTTGCGACGGGGTCGAGAGGCAGACATCCCATCGCTTCGTTCCCGCAACGCGCCTGCCTGGGATATGCTCGAATTGCGGATGAAAGCTCGGTCCGAGGTTCCGGAGGTTTGGGTCCCGGAACTCGCAGTGATCATCGATCGCTACACGGGTGACTCGGCAGGCTCCCAGACCGTGATGATGAACCTGCTGGAAATGAGGTTGGTTGAACTCGTTCCCAATCCTGACGGCTCGGGCGAATACATGCTGGATACCCGCCATTTGCAGAACGTCATGTCGGAATACGGGCCTCGCGTGACCACGACATCAGGAAGGCTTGGGGTTTCCGCGACCAAGCCTGAGATCTGGACCCCCGGTACTTCCCCGGGCGGCCCCGGTGGCGGATCAGGATTGTGGACCCCCGGCGCAGGGACTCGTCCGGCGCAAGGTGGAAAGTCGAATCTCATTCTCCCGGGTCGTTGATGGCCGTGAT
>JAYVYS010000388.1:0-6531 GCA_043784005.1 Isosphaeraceae bacterium | reverse complement strand
TGCTCGTATCGATGATGACGGTTGGAAAGGCCGCCTTGAGAAGCTCAAGGACTCGGCGGAGCGATTCGTGGTCAATCTTCGCGGAATCCTCCATCGCGGCGGGGTGCGGAAGCACATAAAGGCCGGACGCGTGTCGTGTCATCGATCGCTTGAGAAGCGTGTGGTCGAGGCGGTCGATGTTCTGGATCACTCCCTGAAGGGTGTGCTCGGGGATGATATCAAGGCAGGCGTCGAGTGAGCCGAGCATCAGATCAAAGTCAACCAATACGACCTCTTGTGAGGAGGTCTTGGCGAGTGTCGTGCCAACGTTCACGGCCAGGGTGGTGCAGCCGATCCCGCCGGCCGCCCCCGTGATCGCGATGACGTGCGGCCCTTTATTCTTGGCCGCTTCGATCTTTGGGTCGTTGCGGTCTCGACGGTCGAGCAAACGTCCAAGCGCAGTGGAAAGCTCTTGCGCGTCGGCAGGAAGAGACAGGAACTCGCGTGCCCCGGCCCGAACCACCCTGAGGATGACCGAACTATCGCGGACCCGGCTGGCGGGGAGGATCGCGATGTTCGGGCAGTTTTGATTGAGGGTCTGGATCAGACTGATAGCCTGCACCGGGTCCTCATCGATATTCACGACGACGAGGTCCGGAGCCGCCTCCGCGATTCGCTTTGACGCGCCCTGATAGGAAGGGAACGACTCGGCGAGACAGACGTTCGAGACGCTCGCGAACAGCCGCTGGATGGCCTCGCGGGACTCCTCGATCGGGTCGACCAGAAAAACTTGTATTGATTCCTTCATGGCGTATTATCCAGCGGCACTTCGCAACGAGTCGGGTCGCGTCAGGACGGAATTCCCGGCTTTCGCCGTGTCCGGGCAATTCCTTTGTGGTCAAGTTCGGAAAAACTTCACCACCGTTTTTACTGATTAGGAGGAGGCGGCGACGTTGGCGGAGCCGTCAGTGATGACGTGTTCGTCGGCACCGCGCCCTCCGCGTCCGGATCGATGGGCACATCAACACGAATCCGTTGCATGTTCCCCAGCCCGCGATGAATCGCCAGAAACTTCGCCGGAGGAGGTTGCGACGCGACGACCACCGGCGCGGGAGGCGGTGGAGGAGGAAGCGGAGCCGGCGCGGGGAGCTCGATCGGCTTCACGACCACTTGTTCAATCGGCACCGGCGGAGGGGGCAAGTTATCGCGGTCCTTTTGCCGCCTGGAAATCGGCTTCTCGTGGTCGTTGATCCCTCGGAGGGAAAGCGTGAGCGCCCCCCGAGCCTTCGCGGCAACGAGGACATCAACCTGGTCCGGCGTCACTGCCAGAGTGACGGTTCGAGCCTGAATCGACTTCTCATCGGGGCGAGTGAGAAGCACACCGGAAGCGAGGACCAGAACGTCTTGAAGGACGGTTTCCGCCTCGGTACGCCCGTTCTGACCGGGCTCCATCTGAACGATGTCGACGCGATGGTCTGGGAGTACGAAACCGGAGACGCCCGTTTGCTCGTTGACCTCGATCGCGAACGCCCTCATGCCCGCGGGAATCCGCGAGACCAATCCAGGGAGGCTCCCCTTCGCGGCGAGCTTCTTCTCGATCACGGGTTCGCCCTCGAGCATGCCGATGGCGACCCAACGATCTTCGACATCCTTCGACGTGGAAAACGCCCCGGCGGGGACGGTGGATTTCGCCATCCGAATGATCTTCACAATCTCGGGTTTGACCCCTTCCTCAATCTTGAGGTCGCGCACCGCCACGACAACATCCTGCATCTCTTCCTCGACCTTCGCGGGTCCTCGAGAGATCAGTTTGGTCGTGCCGAACATCGCACCAAGGCCGCAAACCACTGCCAGAAGCAACATTCCTAACGACTTGCCGTTCATCTCGGGGCTCCGATGGGATCGCCGTTCCCGCTCTTATTGATCAAAGAAATAGCACCGCTTATGGTCTTGCGGAATGGACATACCAACGGCGACACACCGTTCAGTAACGGGATCGCCTCTCAGAAAAACATTCCCGTCCAGGCACAGTAAGCAACCGAGCCGATGCAGAGCGGGATGCCGTAGGGCAGAAGCGTCATTGAGGGCTTGCGGGCGGCCGCGAGTTCGGAGAGCTTCGCCGGGTTACGTATGGTCACAATTTCATTAAGGATGGTCTGCCCCCTCGCCCAATATCTGGCGTAATTGCCCGACCAGGCGATCATTCCGAGCGCGATCACACCGCCAACCACGGCAGAGACCACGAACGCGGAAAGCACGACGGACGTCCCCACCCAGGCTCCAAAACCCGCGTAGAGCTTACAGTCTCCCGCACCCATGCCGCCGATCGAGTAAAGCGGCATCAACACCGCAAGCCCGAGCCCGGCCCCCGCGAGAGACTGGCCAAAGCCGCTCCAACCCCCCTGCCACGCCCAGTATGCCAAGCCCGCGAAAAGGAAATGAAACGTGAGCCAGTTCGGCACTTTCAACGTCTTCCAGTCGATAATCGCCGCCTCGGTGAGAACGACCGCGACAAGCCAAACCACTTCCTGAGGTACGTGCGTCATGTGATGACCCTCCTCCCCTTTCGTCCCCGACTTGAAACGAATGAGCCCGCACACGCCGCGGACCGTCGACATTCATCTCTGAAAAACTTGGGTCGCGTCTCCCGAACTGTCAAATCGACCATTGGCGATGAGAGCAATGTCGCGGCAATCAGTGCGCGGTCCCTTCGGGGTGAAGGACATGATCCGCCCGCAAAAAAACTCGCGACTTCGCCTTAGGCTCGATGCACTCACGAACGCACAAATGCAACTTCTGAAGCAATCTCCAGGTCAACAAAACACCCGGGAAGGCGACGGGGAGATCCCCCCCGTGACCAACCCGGGCTATCGAGACGGTGGTCCGACCTGTGTCCCGGTCCGACTGCGATAGACGGATTAGCTGGAAAGCGTGCTGTTGACCTTGCTGAACGTACCGCTGACCGTCGTCCCCAAGTTGGTGACGATGGTGATACACGCAACCAAGATCAGGGCGAGCATGACCGCGTATTCAACCGCGGTCGGGCCGTCCTCGGACACAACGAACTTACGAACCTGTGACAGGAAAGAAGCCATGCTCATGCACCTCGGATTCTGAAGGTGGCCCGCAAACCAAGCGCCGCCCCGCTGCGGACAGCCCGGACACGGTCGAAAACGCTCCACTTCGGTCCGACCCCTTCGGAGAAAGTCTGGGGGCCGATCCGGCGTCCGTGCGTCCTAGAGGAGGGGACGTCGGTCACATTCCAAGACTAGGTCACGCTCAAGGGGGCGTCAAAAGAACGCGATGAACTGTCTCGCGTCGTCGACCCACGCGCATGTTCTAAGGTTTAAAAGGGATTCAGGCGGCCTGATGTCGGGTGGGTCGAATCTCGAAATGCGGCCACACGATCACCACGATCGGCGAGGGTCTCCAGACCCCGTCGTGCTCGGAAACGGTTATTACGTATGTACTTAAATAAAATAGCAACGGCGTCTGTAGACCGTCGCCGATCGGACCCTATTTCTATGACCTATTCGAGAATGGTTCCGCGATGATCCAGAACGGCTGGACAACCGAGGCGCGTCGCGTGCTACTGGGACTTCGCGATAAGGATTCCGTATGGGGCTATCGTGTCGGTGCCGCTCCGGCTCCCGAACCTACCGCCCTGGCCGCGCTCGCCTTGATGGCTACCGGTTCCGACCCCCAACCCAGCCGAATCGCCGCCGACTGGCTCGCCAGTTCGCAGCGCGGCGATGGCTCTCTTGGCATCAGTGGAGACAAAAGCGCTGTCGCCCCTCCAGGATGGATGACGCCTTTCGCCATGCTCGTGTGGGCACAGTTTCCGGCTCATGCGACGGCACTCAGACGCGGTTCGCACTGGCTCCTGGGAATCAAGGGGCTCACGCTCGATCCCAAAGAAGATCCGACACGGATCGCCGGTCACAATACGATGCTCGTCGGTTGGCCCTGGGTCGGCGAGACGCATTCCTGGCTGGAACCCACCGCGATCGCGGTTCTCGCTCTCGGTCGCGACGGGTTCGGGACCCATCCACGGGTGCTCGAAGGTCTGCGATTGATCCGGGATCGCGCGATCGATTCCGGCGGCTGGAACTACGGCAACAAAGCCGTGTTCGGCCGCTCGCTTCGCCCGCAGCCGGCACCCACGGGTCTGGCGTTGCTGACCCTCGACGGGATTGATTTGCGAACGCCGTTGATCTCGAAAGCGACCGATTACCTCACAGGCTGCTTGCCGGGGGTCCGTGCCTGCGCATCGCTCGGCTGGGGCGTGATTGGACTTCGCGCGTGGGGCGTCCCTTTGGAGTCAGCCGATGCCTGGCTCGCGGAGTCGTTCGAGGCCGTTCGAGGCAAACCCGACGCCGCCCCCAAACTTGCAATACTGCTACTGGCGGCGGGAGATTCCACCCTCCAGTTGTTTGGCCGTTCCGCCGACACGACTCAGGATCTGAACCAAGGAACCCTTTGATGATGGACGCCCACACAACCAATTCCGTCTTGAAAAGGAGAAGCTTTTTGACCGGAGCGGGGGCCTTGGCCGCGTTGGGATTCGGCGCGAAGGCCTGGAGCGACCACGACGAACGGCGGAACCGCGCCGAGGTTTTCGTGGCGCGCGTGGCTTCTTACACCGATGACCTCGAACGCATCATACGCGACGGATTGCTGGCAATCGGGCTAAGCCCCGGCTGGGCGGCGGGCAAATCGGTGCTTCTCAAGCCGAACTTGGTCGAGCCGAGCACGGAAGCGCCTCATATCAACACCAACCCGCTGATGGTCCGCGCGGCGGCCGATGTCTTTCGGAGCTGGGGAGCACGCGAAGTGGTGGTGGCCGAGGGACAGGGGCACTGTCGCGACACCGAGTATGTGCTCGAACAGTCCGGACTCGGAAGTGTGCTCTCCGAGGCGAAGCTGAGTTTTCTCGACCTCAACCACGACGAAGTCCGGGCGACACCCAACCGATTGCGTTATACGAATATGAAGGAACTCTGGCTCCCGGAGGCTCTCCTTCACGCCGATATCGTGGTCTCGATGCCCAAGATGAAGACGCATCACTGGGCGGGCGTAACCCTTTCCATGAAAAACCTCTTTGGCGTGATGCCCGGAATCGTCTACGGATGGCCGAAAAACGTCCTTCACCACGCCGGGATTCCGCAGTCGATCCTTGACATCAATGCCGCGGTGAAGCCGCGACTCGCGATCGTCGATGGCATTGTCGCGATGGAAGGCGACGGTCCGATCATGGGAACTCCGCGCAACGCCGGTTTGATCATTATCGGGGCGAACTCCGCGGCCGTCGACGCCACGACCACTCGCCTGATGGGTATCGACCCCTGGCGCATCTCCTATCTCGCCGCGGCCTCGGGGCGGCTCGGACCGATCGCCGAGAATCATATCCAACAGCGAGGGGAGCCCATCGGCCCGCTCATCCAACAATTTCATGTCTTGAGCATGTAAGCGAATCTAAGTTTCGTTGTTAGTTTGTAAATTCATCGAACGACCAATGAAGAGCGATCGGCGAGGGTCTCCAGACCCCGCCGCTCCCGGATCGTCGCAAATCATGTTGCCTGTGATTTGATATCCGAATCCGTTTACGCTCTCAATTCCTTCACTTCATCTTGTCGCCAACGCCTCGCGGTCGTAATCTCTTTGGTTTGCTCCGTGCTCAAGGTCAGGGCGAACCGCCGAGATTTAGGATGGCTGTGATGCGCAAACCGGCAGGATCTCGTGTCGCGATGAACATTCTGGCGATCCTCGGTCTCATCGGGACGGGTTTGGCGGGGGCCGATGATCCCAAGCTCGCGGATTATTTCGGGTTCCTACCGCTCGAGGTCTACAAACTCGACACCCGGATGAACAACCTCCTCGTCAAGGATCTCGACGGTGATAAGACCGAGGATGTAATCGTCGCCAATAACAGCCGTTCGCGGATCGACCTGCTTCTGAGCAAGAAAGCGGCAGCCGACGACGACAAAACGCCAGCCTTCCTCAAGCCAGAGGTGAACGAGATCCTCAGCGATCGTCGGATGCGGCTCTCGAGCATTCCCGTGAACAAGGAGGTGGTGAGCCTGGCTTTCGGCGACTTCAACAGCGATGGCAAAGCCGACCTCGCTTACTACGGCACCCCAGCCGAACTCGTCATCCTGCTCAATGAAGGCGACGGACGATTCGACAACGGCAACGCGAAGAAAGTGAACACCGGGGAAGCGGTCGAGAGCCAGTCGACCCTGACGGTGGGCGACTTTAACCGCGATGGCCGCGACGATCTGGCGCTCCTGGGTGCGAATGAGCTGATCCTGGTCTATCAAGGCGAAAATGGGAAATTCAGCGAACCGGAGCGTCTGCCCCACACGGCCTCAGGCGCGCAGATGCTTCGAGCCACGGATCTCGACGGCGATGGCGGCGACGACCTGGTGATCCTCGACCGAGGCAACGACGACCCGATCCGGGTCCGGTTTTCGACCAAAGAAAAAAAGCTCGGCGCCGAACAGCGATTCCATATCGAGAACCCTCGATCGATCGCGTTCGCGCCGATCGACA